>CP002098.1:1582500-1875953 GCA_000145985.1 Ignisphaera aggregans DSM 17230
ATACAGAGGAACAGGCGAATAGATTTGTAGATGTCTTTAGAGGTTTTGTAGAAGATATATATAGATCTAGATAGGGTATTGATAGAGGTGCTACACATGTTTATAGGGATATATGGTTTTGGCTCTATTGGAAGACTATTAGCTAGAGTAGCTCTAGAGAGAGGACATGAGATTATAGGTGTTGTTGATATAGATCCAAATATTGTTGGTAGAGATGTTGGAGAGATTCTCGGGCTTGGGGAGAAGCTTGGTATAGAGGTTTCAACAGATCCATATACATTGACTGGGAGTGAGGTTATACTACATGCAACAGGTTCGTATCTAGACAAGGTCTATGACCAGATAATAGCATCTATAGATAGTGGAGCTGATGTTGTATCTACATGTGAAACACTTGCATATCCATACTATAGATATCCGATACTAGCTAGAAAGATAAATGAGAGGGCTATAGATAGAAATGTTAGTGTTATTGGAACAGGTATAAACCCTGGGTTTCTCCTCGATACACTTGCAATAGTCTTAGCAGCACCATTCAATATTGTGAATAGTATAAGGGCTATAAGATCTATAGATGCTGCAAAGAGGAGAGAATCGTTTAGGAAGAAGATAGGTATTGGTGAAGATATTGAGAGAGTTAGAGAAATGCTTAGAAGAGGTGAGATTACGGGTCATGTTGGCTATGCAGAATCTGTTATGCTTATAGCTGATAAAGCTGGAATAAATCTCACTAAGGTTATAGAGGGTCAAGAGCCTATAAAGGCTGAAGCTGATGTTGAGTCTAGTGGGATTAGGGTTGGAAGAGGCTTGTGTAAGGGTATTAAGGGCTTTGGAGCTGGATATATAGGTGATAGAGAGATTATAAGGGTTGAGTTTTATGCATATGTAGGTGCTGAGGAATTTGAGGAGATATCTATTAGTGGTAGAGACTATAGCATTAGGTGGAGGAGCAGTGGAACACCTGGGGATATGGGTACAGCAGCAATAGTTCTAAGTATAGCTGAAAACATTGTTAACTATGGCCCAGGGCTTCTAACAATGGCAGATATAATACCGTTTAGACCCTATATAAAGGTTAGCTGAAGTGGATATACATAGAGATGCGGATTACTACATATATATAGCTACAGCAATACTATTCATAGCATTGATAATAGCATCTATAACCAATGATGTAATTCTATGGAGAATATTTTCAGCATTTGGAGAAGAGCTAGCATATATAGCTCTATCAATACTCATCTACATATTTATAGATCCATATACAGGCTTAACACTAATCTCTCTAACCATTCTCTCAGGCTCCATAAACATATTACTGAAATACACATTGAATCTTCCAAGACCTCCTAGAGAGCTTTGGAAGATTAGTGAAAGTGGCCCCGGTTTTCCAAGTGGTCATAGCCAAATATCATCTACATTCTGGACATTTATATGCATAGAAATGAAGAGTCTGTCCATGGTCGTACTATCCATATCTATTCTAATATCCATAGCCCTTTCAAGAATTTTCCTAGGGGTGCACTACTGGTATGATGTTGTTGGTGGATTAGCTATAGGTATAGCAATAACTTCAACATCTATACTCATACTAAGAAGATTTGATGAGAGGAAAACTCTAGCTATACTAAATATATCGACATTCATAGTATCGCTATACAATGTATATATGGGTCATGAGATACATCTATCACTAGCATTAGTAGGACTATCAATAGGTTTTACACTAGGCTATAAATGGATAACCAAATCTGTTAGCATTATCAGAAATACTAATATCTATGGAAAGATTATTATGTTTATAGCTATTGTAGCTATAGCTATTATACTAAGAGAGATCTCCAGCATCTCACCAGCTATTACACCTATATCATATATATTGATAGCATTGTCAATCCTATCGATACCTATACTATATGAGAAGTTCGCTTCTAGGGAAAAAGGTTTTGGTTCTGTGGAAGCGGAAGATTTATAAACCTCTGTAGAGTTTAGGATATCTCTAGGAGGTGTAGATATATGGTGAAGGTAAGCAGATCTCTAGCTGTAAAGGATGAAACTGTATTTCTAAGCAAAGGACTTAAAGCACTTAGATATTCATCGGCTGCAAAACTACTAAGAGTGTTTAAGAGCCCAACACTAGGAACAGAGCTCTCGGACTGCATGGACAAAGGACCTGTATATATAGTTAAATTCAAGAACTATACAGTTATTGTCCAGCCTGACCATGTACATGTTGTAGAAGCTAAAAGTGAACAGGAAGCTACTTCAGTTGTAGAAGAACTTGCAAAGGCAATTAGCTAAATTTATAACTTATAACCATAGCTCTACCAGATAAATATATTTTTTATCCTCATCTTCTCACCTTATCGATAAGAACTATAGATAGTACTCCTATTGCCGATAGATAGAATGCTAGCTCTGGCCAAAGCGTAGAAGCTATATAGCTACCTATAGTCATAGATATAGCTGGAACAATATTCTGTATAAGGAAGAGTAGAGAGGTTTGTTGAATCCTTACACCTCTATCAACATCTTTTACAAGATAGCTAAAGAGTGTTAGCCATAGACCTATACCCCCTGCTCCAGCTATAAAAGATCTTACTATCTGTAGATCTAGTCTAGACATAAATGGAAAGACAATGTTTGCCGCTATAGATATCAATATAGCTATTTTTGCTGTATTTATAGATCCAATTCTATATATAGCAATAGTCCATGTCCAAGGCGTTAGAAAACTAGCAATAGTTGATGCAGTATTCATTAAAGCTAGCCAAAGCTCATCTGCACCCCATCTCTCTAGCATATAGGGGACATATATAGAGGATGCAAAGTTTATAGATAGATATATTATCGTTACCACAACACAGAATGTTGCTAAATCTCTAGCAAGTTCTATAGCAGATCTCCTATCTATATCATCATTATACCTATTGATTATCTCTCCTAATCTAAACATTAATGGTAAATCAGATAGAAATAACAGTGAAGCTAATGTGAATAGAAGTCCGTATTGCCTTACACTATTAGATGTATATAGAAGTATACCTGCAATACTATTGCCTATAAACATTCCTATAGTTCCCATAATAGAGTCTAGAGCAATATACCTTGATCTAAGGTTCAATGGAATATTATCAGCTATATAATCAGCCCACGATAAGCCAGCTATAGATGAAATAAGATTTGCTGTGGAAAACCCTATGGATACTACATAAACTAAAATTTTACCGCTGAAGACCTCAAAAAATATTATCAACGAGGTTAAGAGGAATATAATTCTAGAGATGGATATAGATATCTTAAAGAGATACAGCCTCTTACACCTAATGGATCTGGGGATAAATAGAGCTACTAGATATGTTAGAGATGCCGAATACATAGGTAAACTAGCAACAATATTAACATCAAAATAATCTGGAGATACCCTTGAGGCAAGAGCAGTTCTATAAAGCCATATAGAACCGAACCATATACCCCATAGAATAGCATCTATAAGTAAAATTATGATTATCTTTCTAGGGCTATCAATAGCCATAGCCTCGATACACCTTGGTAAAGCTTTTTATCTAGATTAACACGATATAAATCGTATTGTATCGATTTTCCCTATACCTAGGTATTGGTGGTATTAGATATGTGTGAAAATGATCTTAAAAACGTTGTTCAGATAGGTATAGTTGTAGACAATATTGAGAAAGCTGTTGAGTCTTGGTCAAAACTTCTTGGTGTAGAGCCTCCAGAGATTATCGAGACTGGTCCTTTGGAAGAGACGAAGATGGAGTTTAGAGGAAGGCAATCTAGTGGTAGAGCCAAGCTAGCCTTTATAAAACTTGAGAATATTGTTATAGAGCTTATAGAGCCTATAGATGGGCCTAGTACATGGAGAGAATTTCTAGAGAATCGCGGTCCTGGTATACATCATATAGCGTTTGATGTAGGTAAACCTGAGGAATGTCTAGAGAAGTTAGAGGGTCTTGGTGCTAGAGTTGAGCAGAGGGGTATGTTTAGAGGAGGATACTATGTATATGTCGATGCTAGAAAAAGTCTTGGGGCTATTATAGAGATACTTCATCACTATAGAGATAGATGAGGAGATATATATGTATGATCTGAGGAAGATTCTTGAGGATCTCGTCAATGAGAGGATAGATATAGATGAAGCTGTAAAGAGGATTAGGCTATTTGGTATTGAAAATATTGAGAATATGATTAGATTTGATATTAGTAGACATCTTAGGAGGGATGTACCGGAGATAGTATTTGGGGAGGGAAAGGATGTAGAGAGTCTAGCTAGAATTATAAAGGAGGTTACACAGCAGATAGGTAGAGTCATAGTATCTAGACTTAGCCCTAGACAGATAGAGTTTCTGAGAAGGTTAGAGCTAGACAATATCTCTATAGAAATCAATGATAGGGGGAGGATAGCTGTTGCTAGATTAAAGAACTATACAAAACCCTTCTACAACTGTAGGATAGGGATTGTAGCTGCTGGAACAGCTGATATTGGTGTAGCTGAGGAGGCTAGAGTAGTTGTTGAGGAGATGGGGTGTAGAGCCATAGCTATATATGATGTTGGTATAGCTGGTCTACATAGGGTTATAGAGGCTGTAAAGAGGGTTAAGGAGGAGGATGTAGATGTTGTTATAGCTATTGCTGGTATGGAGGGTGCACTACCATCGGTTCTCGCATCACTTCTAGATATACCGGTGATAGGAGTTCCAACATCTATTGGATATGGTGTTGGTGGTAAGGGAAAGTCTGCTTTATACTCAATGCTACAAGCATGCCCCTTAGGATTAGCAGTAGTTAATATTGATAATGGTGTTAATGCAGCTATTATTGCAAGTCTTATTGGTAGGAGAATCGCTTTGTATAGATCTAAATGCTAATCATATATAGACAATATTTAGATGTACTAGGAATAGCCTTGGTAAAGATGTCAAACTAGATATATTTATTATAGCTATACAAACATTTTTCTATAGCTTAAATAATGACGATAGATAGCTATATCCTAGGCGGTGTATAGCCATTGACTATACTAGTATTTGATCCATCTATAGCTGGAGTCTCAGGAGATATGATACTAGGATCTCTAGTTGATTTAGGAGCAAACCAAAGAGAGATAGAGTTGCTGAGAGAGTTCATACCGAGATATGTAGATGGTGTTAGTGATATAGATATATCATTTATTGATGTTCATAGAGGTGGGTTTAGAGCTAAGAAACTTGTGGCAAAGTTTATAGATAGAGCTTCTCATAGACATGGGATAGAGATGATAAGAGCAGTAGAGAGAATTGTTATGGATCTAGAGCTTAGTGATAAGATGAAGAGCTTTGCTATAAATGCTATAAAATCTCTTGTAGAAGTTGAGGCATATGTACATGGTGTATCCATAGATAGTGTTGAGCTAGATGAATCTGGATCTATAGATACTATAATAGATATTGTTGGAACAGCTATAGCTCTTCAAAGCCTTGGGATAGCAGATTCAACAGTATTGTCACTACCTATAGCTTTGGGTGGAGGAAAAATAAGTTTTTCCCACGGGATATTCTCAGTACCCACACCTGCAACTCTAGAGCTTGCTAAAAGGGGTAGAGCTCTAGTCTTTGGAGGACCTATAGATGAAGAGCTTGCAACACCTACTGGTGTAGCTATACTCATAAATCTTGTAGATAGATTTGAGGCTAGACTTCCACCAGTAAAACCTATTAGAATTGGATATGGTGCTGGAGATAAGGAGTTTAAATCTATTCCAAACATATTGAGGGCTATACTATGTGAGAATACCAATGAAGTAGATGGCTATAGTCTGGAGGAGATAGGGGTTATAGAGACAGATATAGATGATGCTACAGGTGAGATGGCTGGCTATATAGTTGAGAGATTACTCAATAGTGGTGCAAGAGATGTATCTATAATCCCCCTATATATGAAGAAGAATAGACCTGGCTTCATGATTAGAGCAATAACAGATATTGACAATATGACTAAACTAGCTGATATCCTCATCAGGGAGATTGGGACTCTTGGAGTAAGATATAACATATATAAAAGAGTTGTTGTTCCAATAAGAGAGTTAAGACCTATAGAGATAGAGATAAACGGGAGAAAGGCTACCATAACACTAAAAATTGGTAGAAATCTTAGGGGAGAAATAATATCGGTAAAACCTGAATACGAAGATTTAAAGACTATATCTAAAGAGTTTGGAATTCCAATAAAAGATGTATTGAGAATCATATATGAAAATATAGGTAGATATATCAACTATAGACACTAAATACAACATAACTATATGATTATCTTGGAATCCCGAGATCCATAGTGTTTTAAAGTCTTAGGCAAACTCGATAAGAGCTGCCGTGGTTAGACTTAGAAGAAATACAGTGGATCAAACCTGGGAAACACTATTATATTAACGATGTTATTTTTCATAACCAGTAGAAATATTATTTATTCAACCAAATACTCAAAATAGTTTAAGAGGTAGGGAGCATGTCTATAGCTATTGTAAGAGCTGAAGATAGTTATAATGGTACAAAAAGGGTATTAGAGCTTATCAAGAATGAGATCTATGAGAAGGTTGGTGGTAGAGAGAGGTTCTTGATAAAACCTAACTTTGTATCTACATATACATATCTAAGTGCAACACCTAGAGAAACTGTTGAAGCTCTCCTAGAATTCATACATAGCACTTTTAATGTTTCTGAGATTATAATAGCAGAGTCTCCAGCTATGGGAAGTGCTTGGGAGGGCTTTAAGAATTATGGCTATTATGAGCTGAAGAAGAGGTTTGGAGATATAGAGTTTGCTGATCTAGATGACTATGACTATAAAGAGATTGAGCTTGTCGATGAATATGGAAAGACCTTTAGAGTACCTATATCAAGTATAATTCTTGATAATAGATATGTAAGGATATCTCCCTGTAGAGCTAAAACACATGATACTGTTATTGTAACTCTAAGTATTAAGAATATAGTTGTTGGATCTATAAGAAGAGGATACAAGTCTAGGATACATAGAGGCTATTATACAATCAACTATGCAATAGCAAAAATAGCTACATACATAATGCCAGATTTAGGTATTGTTGATGGTGTAGAGGCTATGGAGGGTAATGGACCTGTAGCTGGTGATCCAAAGAGATGGGGAGTTGTTTTTGCATCTATAAATCCTGTTAATCTCGATATAGCTGTATCCTATGGAATGGGTTTTGACCCCCATGATATAGGGTATCTATATCTACTTGCTAACTGGGGATATGGAGAACTAGATTTATCTAAGATGAGAATTGTTGGTGAATCTCTAGAGTCTATTAGGACAAAGTTTAAGCCTCATTCAACATATAGAGATCAGCTCTCTTGGAAGAGATTTCTAGCCATGAGATAGATCTATATTCATAAATATTTTTAGGTCTCAAGAACATAGATATTAAATGGTATTGAATATGACCTTCCCAGGAAAGAGAGTTGCTGTAGGATCAGATGATCTATATCCAGTTGTAAATGCAGTGGTTAGATATCTTAAGGAGAAAGGCTTTGAGATAATACCTGTAGGAGCTATAAAGACTGGAAAGCCAGAGCCCTGGCCCATTGTGGGTTATGAGGTTGGAGAACTTGTTGCTAGTGGTAAGGCTGATTGGGGTATAGTAATCTGCTATACAGGTACAGGAGTTTCTATAGCTGCAAATAAGGTTAGGGGTGTGAGAGCTGCTCTATGTAATGATGCTGAGACAGCTCGTGGTGCAAGGCTATGGAATAATGCAAATGTATTAGCATTGAGTGGAAGACTTGTAACAGAGTATGTAGCAAAGGAGATTTTAGAGGCGTGGATCTCAACAACAAAGATAGATGAGTCTGAGGCTAGGAATATAGAGATGCTTGAGAAGCTTGATAGAGAGGGTAAGATATAGAGTAATGATAAAAATATATACTTAGCAATACACAGATATTTCCTAAGGTGTTAAAATGTATAAGTATCTCTATGTAGAACCCACAGTACTTAAGAAGCTCAGCAGTAATGTAACAAAGATGTGGCTACCATTTCTACTCCTAAGATTTAGTGAATATAAACCAAATAAACAATACATTGCTGATTGTCTATTGAGAGGAGCTATAGATAATAGATATATATCGATATTCACACTAAGAGAACTTCCAAAGAATACAAAGATAGTTGATACACCATCTATAGAAGCTGACATACCTGTAAAGACATGTATGAATACCGATATAGCAACAGATCTTATGCAGATAGGTATTGATTATATCAATAACAATTTTGATAAACTCGATGAATTTATTACAATGGTTGAAGAGTATAGAGATGTTGAGATATCGACAAGAGTATTCCTAAGAACTAGAAGATACGTTATACCAGCAGAGAGGATTAAGGCGATAGATAGAAAAATAGCTATAGAGGTAGTGGGTGGATTAATAAAAAAGTTCCGTATGTATAGACAAGGTGAAAAAACTGTTCTACCACCGGTAATAGATATACAACCTATCTATGCATTTATTTATATAAGTGGTATGAATGCAGGGCTAGTCATAGGAAAGAAGATTATACCTATAAATATATATGCAAAACTATTATCAAAACAAAAAGTTAGAGAATCTATACTTGGATCCTGACAATATCTATATCTACAATATCTTTATTCCATTAGATCCTCTCTCGTAGCATACCATTCCATTTATATATACTGCACAGTATACATATCTCCTAGATTCAGATCCTATACCATCTACAACCTCGGCATCTCTCTGAGCTACCTCACCATCATCTCTTGCCTTCATTCCGTCTACCACATTGGTAAATATTTTCGCTATTCTAGTTATACTTCCAAATATATGAGTTATATTGAGTCTACTCAAATTTCTCACCTCTACTCTGCGTATATATGTTAGCACTCTTATATATAGTGCGGTGTATCCATATATAACAGATTATACTGGGTAGAACAATTACACCTGTTTGAAAACATATAAAAATATTTGGGTTATTAGGAGATGTAGTTCAATATGTATTAAGATATGATAAATCTATTTTCTCTGGTTCGTAGTCCCTAAGTCTATTCTCAAGATACTCCTGATATCCTGCTAAATCAAGTAGTCCATGTCCACTTAGATTGAATATTATTACCTTCTTCTCCCTCTCTTCTCTAGCTCTTATAGCTTCATCAATAACAGCTTTAACTGCATGTGCAGACTCAGGAGCAGGAACAATACCCTCCATCTGTGCAAATAGTTGTGCAGCTCTAAATACCTCTGTCTGATGATATGCTACAGGTTTAACGATATTGTTTTTCACTAGAAGTGCAAGTGTTGGTGCAACACCGTGGTATCTAAGTCCTCCTGCATGTATTGGTGGAGGGGTGTATCTATGTCCAACTGTATACATCTTTAGCATTGGTGTTAATCTTGCTGTATCTCCATAGTCATATGTATATATACCCCTGGTCATTGATGGAACTGCCTTTGGCTCTACAGCTATGATTTTAACAGATTTCTTCTTCCCCCTAACAATCTCCTCATAGTAGAATGGATATGCTAGTCCTGCAAAATTACTTCCACCACCAACACATCCTATAACTATATCTGGTAGCTCTTCACCAATAAGCTCAAATTGCTTAATAGCCTCTAGACCTATTATCGTTTGGTGTAAAAGTACATGGTTTAATACCGACCCAAGACTATACTTTGTACCAGGATTTGTAACTGCATCCTCTATAGCTTCACTAATAGCTATACCAAGAGAACCAGGGTGATTAGGATCTCTCTCAAGAATCTCTCTACCGCTCTTGGTATATGGACTTGGGCTGGGTATAACCTCTGCACCATATATCTGCATAAGTATTCTCCTATATGGCTTCTGATCATAGCTAGCTCTAACCATATAAACCCTAACCTTTAGACCAAAGAGAGCTCCCGCCAAGGCTAGCGCAGATCCCCATTGCCCAGCTCCAGTCTCTGTAGTAAGCCTTTTAGTACCTTCAAGCATATTGAAATATGCTTGTGCTATAGCTGTATTTATCTTGTGTGAACCTGTTGGCAATACACCCTCATACTTATAATATATCCTTGCAGGAGTATCCAAAAACTCCTCAAGCCTCCTAGCCCTAAACAAAGGAGTAGGTCTACCAAGTTCTAGGTATAGGGATAGCAATTCATCTGGAATCTTAATGAATCTCTCAGTACTAAACTCCTGCTCAATAAGTTTCTTAGGGAATATAGCTATGAGTTCCTCGGGCTTTACATCCTCCCCATTTGGTTTTTTCATTGGTGGTAATGGTTCTGGTAGATCAGGAACTATGTTATACCAGTGATCAGGTAGTATATCTTCTGTTTGTGGAGATCTAAGATGCTTTATCTCCATTGGCGCAAGGATTTCACCAAGAAAAAGTTGTTGGGAGGGGTTAAAAAGATTTGTGTAGATTAATCTATGCAAACTCTCTATCTAGATATCTAATAGAGTAGACTATCCTTATATCTCTACTCAATCTATCAAGTAATAACCAATCCTCTTGTGATAATCTCCACCCAACAGCACCAACATTATCCACAACTTGCTCAGGGTTCTTAGCACCTGGAATTGGCACAACAACTGGGCTTGCCATAATAAGCCAGTTGAGAGCTATTTGTGTAGGAGTCTTTCCATACTTCTTTGAAAGTTCATTTAAAACTTCAACAACTTTATAAACTTTCTCAAAATTCTTTGGATGAAACACTGGCTCTCCTGATCTTACATCTTGAAACTGTGGAAGATTTTGAGGAGTATACTTTCCTGTTACAGCACCTTTTGCTATTGGACTCCACGCCATTACAGTTATTCTATTTTTCTCTGCATATGGTATAAGCTCCTTCTCAGCATATCTCTCAACAATATTATATCTAATCTGAAATACCTCTACATCCACAGTTGACAAGCACTTTCTAAATGATTCAACAAGTTCTACTGGAAAATTACTCAGACCAATATATCTTACCAAACCAATTCTAACCATCTTCTCCATAGCTCTAGCATATTCACATGTAGGATAGTTATGCCATACAGGTGGCCAGTGAGCTAATAACACATCTATATATCCTAGCCCAAGAATCCTTACCGATTTTTCAACAGCTAGGGGAATATCGTATTCATTTAAAAAGTCTCCAGGTATTTTTGTTACAACAACCACATCATCTCTCTTAACATTAGCTTCCCTGAGAGCTCTCCCAAGATAATTCTCGCTTACCCCAAGTCCATATACCATAGCTGTATCAAAGAAATTTACATTGAGCTCAATAGCCTTTTTAACAACTTCTTTAGCAATACTATAATCTGGTTTTGTCCAAGCTTCACTAAACTGCCAAGCTCCAAGCCCTATTCTTGAAATCTTTATATCTGTTTTCCCAAGTGTTACATATTCCATATCTATCTACCAAATACTCTAGGTGCAACTCATTACAAAAATGTTTTCTATATGACAGCTACAATATATACTAGTGTATATTCATAGAGCTTAGAGCTATATCTAGATACCTATCATTGAATCCTACTAGAATAAATTTTATTCTCTCAATCCTATCTATTGGAATATCAAGAGGATCTCTATAATCACATACATATGCCTTTGCCCCTAACGCCATAGCTATTCTTAGTGCTGCTGAAATATCAACATTCCTCAACTTAGCTCTAGCATCTATAAATACCTCAGCATTCCCCATACCAACATATACTATATCTAGTGCTGCACTTCCAAGAGATCTAATAGTAAGTTTCTCATTTCTATTCCTAATATAGTTCTCAAGAGGTTTATATGTAGAGTAGGACTCAAAGTATCCTAATACTATTGGCTTAGGAATAACACCTCTATATATCTTCCTCTCACCAATTCTTACATCTCCATAGTCATATACATACATTCTATCTCTAAAAATCTCTGAAACAATAGCGAATTCTATATCCTTTAAAGTATTGCTTCTCCCTCCCCTAGCTATAGCTATAGATATAGATGCCCATGGTATCTCAGCATCATAGTTAGTACTACCATCAACAGGATCTATAATAGCTATCCATCTAGAGCCATACTGTCTCAGCCCCCTCTCCTCACCAATAATCATAACCTCGCCTAGTACCTCCCTCAGACAATTAGATAGAATATCCTCTGCAATAAGATCGAACTCCTTTGAAATATCGCCAGAAACATTATTCCCAACAATACCTCTCGGTGTTTCACCTAGTAGATATCTTCTAACATTATCAACACACTTAACTATACCCATCTTAATCTCATTTATATCCATATAAACCACTGATATAGCTCGATCTAGCTGTACCAGCTACAGTTGTCATCAATAAAAAGATTTATTAAGATCGATGAATTTAGCTCTTTGAAGATACTTAGCATTTTACCATATCCTCGCAACCCCTAGAGCTACTCCTATGATAGCTGATATCGCTATCATTACTATTGGATCGTGTTTAAATATAGTTACAGCTATAAACACCGTTACAGCTATAGCTATAGTAGCTATTGTCTGTATATTGTTCAACCCCTTGAATACCCCTGTTATAACTGTTATTAAAGCTGATGTAACTAGACCTATAACAGCTCCTCTAATACCATTTAACAGTGCTCTTACAATGGGATGGGTATAGAATCTCTGTAGAGCTGTTGCAATAAGTATTATTACTGTAAATGGAGGTATGACTACACCTAGTGTAGCTAATATAGCACCAGCTATACCCCCAACTCTATAGCCAACATATGTAGCTGCATTTATAGCTATAGGACCTGGGGTAGATTCGGCAATAGCTATAAGATCTAGAAATTCTTCCTCACTAAGCCATCCATATCTATCAACAACTTCATGCCTAATAACAGGTATCATAGCATAGCCACCACCAAAGACAAATGCCCCTATCTTCAAAAACGTTATAAACAATGTTATTAGCGTATATACATAGCCATACATATAAGATCACAAAGCTATGTAGATAGCATTAGAATATATATACATTTATATATCCTTGGAGAAAATATTGATCTTAGTGATGAGTCCTAGACCAAATGATTGATGAAGAATCTCCAAAATCTGATCAAAATCTGCGTAAACTTTTTAAACCTCTCCATAGTGTTTATAGTTCTGAGGGATAAATATGAGCCAATGGTAAATATATGTCCTAAATATATAGATGAGATTCTCCCTAGCTATTGGTATAACATAATACCTGATCTACCAAAGCCATTACCTCCACCAAGAGACCCTGAAGATACATCCTCTAGAATAGATCTATTGAGAAAAATACTTCCTAGGGAAGTACTGAGGCAACAGTTTACAGTTGAACGCTTTGTCAAGATCCCAGATGAGATAAGAGACATGTATGAGGTTATTGGTAGACCTACTCCTTTGTTTAGGGCTAGGAGGCTTGAGGAGTTTTTGGATACTCCTGCAAGGATATATTATAAGTATGAGGGTGTATTGCCAACAGGTTCACACAAGATAAATACAGCTATAGCACAAGCATATTATGCTCTAAATGATGGTGTTAATGGTGTTACGACTGAGACTGGAGCTGGACAGTGGGGATCTGCTGTAGCTCTAGCTGCATCGCTTTATGGGTTAAAGTCATATGTGTTTATGGTTAGAGTAAGCTATGAGCATAAGCCTGGGAGGAAACATCTAATGGAATTCTATGGAGCAGAGGTTATCCCTAGTCCATCGAAGCTTACAAAGATTGGTAGAGAGATTCTTGAGAGAGATCCAGAGAATCCTGGTTCTCTTGGTATAGCTATTAGTGAAGCTATTGAGTATGCTATTGATCATGGATATAAGTATCTAATGGGTAGTGTACTAGATGTTGTACTCCTCCACCAGAGTATCATTGGTTTAGAGGCTATTAAGCAATTTGAGCTTATTGGTGAAGAGCTACCAGATATAGTTATAGGATGTGTTGGTGGTGGAAGTAATTTCGCTGGACTAGCATATCCATTCATAGGACTTAAAAACAACTCTAGTAGAAGATATATAGCTGCAGCTTCTTCAGCTGTTCCAAAGTTTTCAAAGGGTGTATATAGATATGACTTCCCTGATACAGCTGGTCTACTACCACTAGTAAAGATGATAACACTTGGGAAAGACTTTATACCACCACCTATATACTCAGGAGGACTTAGATATCATGGGCTTGCACCATCACTAAGTCTATTGGTTAATGAGGGAGTTATAGAGTGGAGAGAGTATAGTGAGGAAGAGATACTTAGAGCTGCACAGATATTCGCTAAGACACAGGGTATTGTTCCTGCTCCTGAGTCTGCACATGCAGTTAAAGCTGTTATTGATGAAGCTATAAGAGCTAGAGAAGAGAGGGAGAAGAAGGTAATAATATTCAATCTAAGTGGACATGGACTACTCGATATAGAGAACTATGGATCTATGATGAAGAGATATTCTATCAAATGGTAATTGGTGATAGATATGAAGTATCTAGTTGTGTATCTCACAGCTGGTTTTCCAAATGATAGAATATTCATGGATATTGCAAGCAAATTGAAGGATAGAGGCGTTAACTATCTAGAGATAGGTATACCTCCAAAATATGCTAAATATGATGGACCTGTGATTAGGAAGAGCTATAGATATGTAAAGTCGTTGAGTATAGATGTGTGGAGAATTCTGAAAGAGACTGTAAAGATTGTTGATATACCCATAATCCTACTAACATATCTAGAGGAATATGTTGATAACTATAGACAATTCCTAGAAAATGTATATAGCATTGGTATTGACTCTATACTATTCCCAGATCTATTGATAGACCTTGTCGATAGATATATAGAGTATATCGATATAGCTAAGTCTATAGGTATAAAGATAGTTCTATTTGTTACACCGTCAATGCCCGATAAATTCATAGAGAATATATCACCACTATCAAGCCACTTTCTATACTATGGAATTAGGCCTACAACTGGTATACCAATACCAATAACATCTTCTACATTGGTTAAAAGGATTAGGGGATTTGTAAGGAACAAACTTGTAGTAGGATTTGGACTATCTATAGATGAGATTGCAGATGTTGTAAGAGCTGGTGCTGATGGTATAGCAATAGGCTCGGCAATTATTGAAAAACTTGAGTCTAATGATTTTGATGGTGCTCTAAAGCTTATTGAGGATATAAGGGGTGTTCTCAATGGTGTCGAATAGCTATCTAGATAAGATTGTGAATAGAATTGATCTCAGCGATTTAGAGGCGGAAGAGCTAGCTATAAAGATTATGAATGGGGATATTCCAGATGTAGTAGTATCAGCTATCCTAGTTGCTCTTAGAATGAAGGGAGAAGCACCATCGGAGATAGTAGGATTTGTAAGGGCTATGAGAAGATTTGCTAATAGGATAAACGCTGAGTTTGCTATTGATACAGCTGGAACTGGTGGTGATGGTCTAGGAACATTTAATGCTAGTACAGCATCAGCAATACTTACAAGTATTGTTCATCCAGTTGCTAAGCATGGTAATAGAGCTGTTAGTGGTAGGAGTGGAAGTGCTGATGTCCTTGAAGTTCTAGGATACAACATCTCTATAGAGCCTTTAAAAGCATATGAACTTCTTAAGAAGACAAACTTTGTATTTCTATTTGCACCACTCTACCATCCAGCAATGAAGAGAGTAGCTCCTATAAGGAGAGCTCTTGGCGTTAGAACAATATTCAATATCCTTGGACCACTTGCAAACCCTGGTGGAACTAGGAGACAGGTTATAGGGGTATTTTCAAAGAGCTTTATGCCTATTATTGCAGAGGCTATTAGTAGGCTTGACTATGAGAGAGTTGTATTGGTTCATGGAGAGCCGGGTATAGATGAGGTTAGTACCCATGGCAATACCTATGTTTATGAAATTAGTGGTTCTAGGATTGAGGAATATATAGTCTCTCCAGAGGATCTAGGTGCAAAGAGAGTTGATATAAATAGACTAGTTGTTTCAAGTCCAGAGGAATCAGCTATAAGAATGCTTAGAGCTTCAAAGGGTTTTGATAGAGATGTTGCAGAGTTCATAAAGATTAACACAGCTTTTGCTCTATACATTGCTGGGAAAGCTAGAGATCCTAGAGATGGATATGAATACTCCTCACAACTTTTGCCACAGCTCATAGATAGAATTGAAGAGCTGGTAAAATATAATGGGGATGAGTCGAGGTTTAGATACATTAAGGTGATGACAAAATGCGAATAAAGCTAAAGATATGTGGGGTAACAAGTATTGAGGATGCTATAGAGATTAGTAGAATTGGTGTTGACTATATAGGTGTTGTAAACGATTTATCGAGTCCTAGATATAGACCTCTACAATTTATTGATGAGCTAAAGAAATATATCTCTACCCCAATCGTTAGTGTAAGAGTCTCTGGAGATATCACCACATTCTATAATACATCAGCTGACTATATACAGATACATAGAGTTCTAAGTGATGAGGAACTTGAGATAGTTACAACATTTAGCAAGAAGACTATTCTCTATGTACCTGCATCTCTTGACTATATAGACTATCTAAAGAAGGCTCAAAGAGCTACAGATCTAATACTATTCGACTCTCCTAAGAAGGGTATAAGATCTGATCCAAAGATACTTAGAATTCTACTGAATTATCATCCAGATGCAGGTGTTGGTGGAGGTATAAATATAGAGAATATCCATGAATATCTAGCTCTAGAACCTAAATGGATAGATGTCTCAAGTGGTGTAGAGATTTCTATTGGTAAAAAGGATTTGAATCTCGTTAAAAGGTTGAAAGAGGCTGTAGATTCATGGAGAAGATAAGTATGAAGATGTTTCCAGATGTTCTAACTCTTGCTAGGTGTATTGATAGTAAACATAATTTCTATGCTATCTATGAAGATTTGTCTAGTGATAATAAGTATAGCATAGTTGTTTGGGGATATAGAGAATATATCTATGGAAATGATGAAGATGTTTTCGATAGAGTTTCACAGATAGCTAGTAAGCAATTTGATGGAGATATAGATGAGATAGGTATAAGACTCATAGGATATATATCCTATGATGCTGTTAGACTTTGGGAGAGGATAAGAGATGAGAATCCATATCTAGAGGAATGGCCATATATAGAGATGTTCATACCTGAGAATATCGCTATATACGACTATAGTAATGGGAAGGTATACATACAGGGTATAGATATAGACTATAGCAGTTGTAGCACTGTTACAACATCAGGATTCAAGGTATCTAGATATGATGAGTCTCCAACTAGAAAGGGGTTTGAGGATGGTGTTAGAGAGATCCTAAGATTTATAAGAGAGGGGTATGCATTTCAGGTTGTTTTATCAAGATTTATTAGATATACCTATGATGGTGATCTAATCGAGTTCTACTCTAGACTTAGATCTATAAATCCATCGCCATATATGTACTTTATGAGAATGGGAGATAGATATGTTATAGGGTCTAGTCCAGAGCTACTCTTTAGAACTTCTAAAAGCTTTATCGAGACTTTTCCTATAGCTGGTACAAGGCCTAGGGGAAGGGATATCAATGAGGATATTGCTCTCGAGGAGGAGCTGATGGCTTCAGAGAAGGATAGAGCTGAACATCTTATGTTGGTTGACTTAGCTAGGAATGATCTTGGAAAGATATGTATCCCTGGTAGTGTAAGGGTTGAGAAGCTTATGTATATAGAGAAGTATAGCCATGTTCAACACATAGTCTCTAAGGTTATAGGCATTCTTAGAAAGAGGGTGAAATTCAAAGATGTTGTAAAGGCTATGCTCCCAGCAGGAACTGTTAGTGGTGCTCCAAAACCATTTGCTATGAATCTTATAGAGGAGTTAGAAGAGTTTAAGAGGGGGCCATATGCAGGTGCTGTAGGCTTCATAAGGAGATCTGGAGATAGTGTTATGGCTATAGCAATTAGAAGTGCTTTTGTATATAGAGATCTCATTAGGATACAGGCAGGAGCTGGTATAGTATATGACTCTATCCCTGAGTTAGAATATGAGGAGACAGAGCATAAGTTAAGAGCTCTAAAGATTGCTCTAGGTGTTGAGAATGCCTGAAACAGTTCTTATAATAGATAACTACGATAGTTTTGTATACAATATTGCACAGATAGTTGGTGGACTAGGCTATATACCAATAGTTATTAGGAATGATGAAATAACGCTAAGTGGTGTTGATAGGATTAACCCTGATAAAATAATAATTTCTCCAGGTCCTGGAACACCAGAGAGGAGAGAGGATGTCGGTATAGCTATAGATGTTATAAAGACCTTTGGAAAACATATACCGATTCTAGGTATATGCTTCGGTCATCAAATGATTGGATATGCATTTGGTGCAAGAATTAGAAAAGCGAAGATTGTTATGCATGGCAAGATAAGTAGAATTAGAGTTATAAATGAGGTAGAGATCTTTCGCGGAGTTCCAAAGGTGTTTACAGCTACTAGATATAACAGTCTTGTTGTAGACGATGTAAAACCTCCCCTTGAGGTTGATGCCATATCTGAGGAAGATGATGAGATTATGGCTATACACCACACTAAATATCCAATATATGGTGTTCAGTTTCATCCAGAAAGTATAGGTACAGAGATAGGTGTTAAGATAATTAAAAACTTCTTAGAGTTGACATAAAATGCCTAGAGAACTATATGGATGGCTAAAAGATGTTGTTGAACATGCCCTGAGAAGACCTGTTATAAAGATGTATAGGGATAGACCTCGCTATAGTATTATAGAGTCGATCCAGAGAAAACAAAGCCTAGGTCTCAATCCGATTATAGCTGAGTATAAGAGGAGATCTCCATCAGGTCTATATGTTGTTAGAGACCTATACGATTATCTCTCTCTAATGGAGAAATACGCTACTGGAATAAGCATATTGACAGAAGATAAATATTTTGGAGGATCATATGAAATTCTTAGAGAAGCATCAAGAATCCTAAGACTACCGATACTGATGAAGGATTTTATAGTCTGTGAACACCAGATTGAAACAGCATATAATATTGGTGCTGACACCATTCTATTAATACTATCGATACTAACTGAAGAAGAAGCTGAGAAACTCTATAGATATGCTAAGAGCTTTGGCCTAGAGGTTATTGTAGAGGTTAATACGGTAGACGAAGCCGTGTTAGCTATGGAAATGGGTGTAGAGATAATAGGTATAAACTCTAGAAATCTAAAAACACTTGAAATAGATATGGATAGAACATGTGAAATTATGAAAAACATATCTAGCAATACTATAAAGATAGCTGAGAGTGGTATAAAGAGTAGATCAGATATAGAAAAACTAAAGATCTGTGGTGCAAATGCCTTTCTCATAGGTACATCGCTTATGAAAAACCCCAAGAATATTCTTGAATATATATAGCGATACCTAGGGCACTAGAGCTCTAATTCTAATTAATAGTGTTTATCCATTAGCGAATCCTAATATGTAATGGTATCTCAATGTAATGACAGCTGATCTAGATATTAAACTGTTATAAACTCGATAAGATGTTGTGATACCGGTACTCAGAATGGCTATAGTTAAGGCTAAAATTCTCATCAAAGGATTCAGAGGCTTTGCAGAGGAAACAGCGCTCGTAGATACTGGATCAACTTATACTCTCATCGATAGAAGTCTCGCTGAAGAAATAGATGTTAAAGTGGTGGACAAGAAGGTAAAACTTGTAGTTGCTGACGACCATTAGGTTGTCGGTAACTTAGCTGTGGTCAACGAGATTGTTATTGAAGATGAAGCGCTTCCCTATGCTCATGTAGTTGTAGTGGAGATCCCCAAGAGGTTAGCTGAAAGACTCGAAGGATTGGGACTCTCAGGGAGAGTTATAGTTGGACTTCTAACATTAGGGGCACTAGGTTTAATTCCTGATGTGGTAGCCTGAAGATTGAAGAATGTTGGAGCTCTATTAATATAACGATCTATAATCATCAGCTTTGCACTATGCTATTAGATGTACATGTATCCCTAGTCTAGTTGCCACCTCAGCTTGCTTTCTATCGCTCGTAATCATGGGGGCTCCAAGTCTTTGTGCTTGTGCTATATATAGTGCATCATAGAGCGTTATACCCTCTTGTAAAGCTATCTCTAATGCTGATTGAACATACTTTATCTCAGGTTCTACAACTATTACCTCTGTCTCTATAAGCCTTAGAAATGCCTGGAAAAGCTTGAGAACAGTAGTTGTATCCACAACTTTCTTCAAGCTATGCTTCCATAGAGCATTTCCAACCTCTTTTACAACATGATCTACAGAGTAAAGAGGTCTCATCTCCCTTATATAAAATGCTACTCTGTCCCAACCCTCCTCATGCAGAATATACTTCACAAGTGCAGAAGCGTCAACCACTATCACGATCTTCCCTCACATACCTTGCGGCTGTCCCCGAAGATGTTTTGGGGAGACTCTTTATGATGTTCTCTAGATCCTCTATAGCCCTCTTCTGCTCAAACTCTTTAATCCGCATTTCAACAAATTTCCTCAACTCTTCACTCCAATTGATGTAGCTACGAAGCTGATCCATCTTCTCTTTCAACTCTTTAGGAACTCTGAATGAGATTGTTACACTCATAGTAACCACATAATATAGTTATGTAGTACAGATTTTAAAGCTTTCGTAATATGTGATCGTAGACTAAATAGAGCTATAGCTACAATTCTCTATATCACTGCATTAGAATGGTGTACCAATACATCAAAACCTCATCTATTTTCAGGATGATGTATATCTAGGATTATGAGCTCTACATTGAATATTGATTAGACCAAATATTTGTTAAGAGATCCTATAGTGATATGAAAAATAATAAGGTTTAGTGATCTAATCCTTATCCCAAGGATATAAAGCTGTTCCATAGCTATGTATTGCTGTTATGTATTAGATGTCTTGGAGTAGCTCTTTAGATACTCTATCAATCCTCCTTTCTTTAGTATCTCTAGAGCCATACCTGTTATTCCTTTGCATCTAATTACTTTGTTGTTCAGCCTTACTTCTCCTGTCTCTATATTAACCTCTACTTCATCTCCATCCTTTACCTCTTTTGATATCTCTGGACATACTATTACAGGAAGTCCATTGTTTATAGCATTTCTATAGAATATCCTTGCAAATGACTCTGCTATAACAGCTCTTACCCCTGCTGCCTTTATCGCTATAGCTGCTTGTTCTCTTGATGAACCCATTCCAAATACCTTTCCAGCTACTATGATAGCTCCATTTGCCTTTTTATAGAATTCTGGGTCTATAGATTCAAATACATGTTGTGCTAGATAGTTGGGATCTGTATACTTTAGATGTTTAGCAGGTATAATTACATCTGTATCTATCTTATCCCCAAGCTTTATGACTCTACCCCTTACTATCATATTACATCACCTGGTTCAGCTATCTTTCCCAGGACGGCTGTTGCTGCTGCTACTGATGGTCCAGAGAGATATATTTTTGCTTGAGGACTTCCCATTCTACCAATAAAGTTTCTATTTATTGTTGCAACAACTGTTTCACCAGGTGCTGTAACACCAAAGTGTCCACCTATACATGGTCCACATGTGCCATAGGTAACTATACAGCCTGCTTCTACAAGTGTCTGTATATATCCTAGCTCCATAGCCTTTACAAATATCTTCCATGAAGCTGGTATAACTATACATCTAGTTTTAACCTTCTTTCCTTTCATAATCTTTGCAGCTATCTCTAAATCGCTAAGCCTTCCATTTGTGCAAGAACCTATAAATACATAGTCTACATCTATACCCTCAACCTCTGAAACACTCTTAACATTATCTACACTATGTGGAGCTGCAACAAGGAGTTCGACCTTATCTAACTCAACTGTATACTCATCTACATACTCAGCATCGTTATCAGGTTGAATAATATTTGGTGTATATCCCCTCTCACTCTCAATAAATCTCTTCGTCTCTTCATCAGGTACAAACATAAGTGTATCTGCATTCATCTCTATACCCATATTAGCAACAGTAGCTCTATAATCCATTGGAAAATCTGTTCCATTCTTAACAAATACCTCTATAGACATACCATTAAAGTAATCAGCTTTGAAAACCCTTAGAATCTCTAAAGCAACATCCTTACCAGTTACCCATTCCCTAAGCCTTCCATCTAAAACAATTTTAAATGGCTGTGGAACTACTAGCCACGTCTTACCAGTAAGAACTGCTGCAGCTATATCACTAGCACCCATACCTTGTGCAAATGCTCCTAGAGCACCAGATGTTGTTGTATGGCTATCAGCAGCAATAACAAATTGACCAGGTAGAACATATTTCTCTATTAACACCTGGTGTAGTATCCCATATCCACCATCATGGAAATTTGAAATTTTGTGAAGCTTAACAAACTCTCTTATACTCTTTTGAATCTCTGCACTTCTAACATCTGGTGGAGGTACTAGATGGTCAAATGCTATCACTAAGTTATCAACTCTATGAATTTTCATACCAACCTTCTCGATAACCTCTATAACATGATAACCTGTTAAATCGTGAAATGCTACAAGATCTACATTGGCTTCTATAACATCGCCTGGAGATACCTTTCTACCAGATGCTCTACTAAGTATCTTTTCTGTTAATGTGAGTCCCATAGTTCATCCCTCTAAATGCTATTATACCTAGACTAAAAATGTTTTATATGATAAACATACTATATGGTTAAATCTATTTAAAGAGGTATAAAAGCGTAAAGCTTATAAAAGTCTGCTATTACATATAGATAATGTCGGTGTAGGGAAATGGAATTCCAATGGTGAAGGTAGATGCAGCTCCAATATTAAATAAACCTAGTTTAGAGGATATAAATAGTATAGAAGCAGTTGCAAATTCTATAAGAAGATCCCTCATAATAATGCATAAACATGAAAAATTCCTTCACATGGGCTCATCGCTTAGTAGCGTAGATATTATAGCAACACTAATGTTTAGATATATCAATAGAAATGGTGATCCTCTAAATAGAGACTGGTTCATTTTGAGTAAAGGACATGCTGCGCCAACACTATATGCAGCATTAGCAGAACTAGGTCTTATTCCAAAGGAGGAGCTTATTAAGATTCAAAGTATCGACTCTATTCTTCAGGGACATCCAGAGATTTCTATACCTGGTGTAGATATGTCTACAGGAAGCCTTGGACAAGGCATAAGTTTTGCTGTGGGCATAGCTGCATGGATTAAGTCTAGAGGTGGTAGGGGTAGGGTATATGTGCTTATGGGTGATGGTGAACAGGATGAGGGCCAAGTATGGGAGGCTATAACACATGCAGCTACATTAAAACTTGATAACCTTATAGTTATAATAGATGCAAATGGATTCCAACTCGATGGAAAAGTAGATGAAGTTAAACCAAAACCCTATTTACCATTTGTATGGAAAGCTATTGGATGGAGGGTGCTATGGTGTGATGGTCATGATATAGCTAGTATTATGACTGCTATAGAAGAGGCTTTAGAATCTGATAGACCTACAGTAATATTTGCTAAGACGATTCGTGGCTATGGATTAAAACATATTGAGAATACAGATAAACAGAGGGTAGAGGATATAGAGGATGTTAAAGACTTCGACAATAACAATGCGTGATGCTGTTGGAAAAATACTTGAGGAGATAGGCGAAGAGGATAAAGATGTCGTTGTTATAACGGCTGATGTAGGTAAAGCTACTAGGGTCTATAGATATGGAGAGAAATTTCCAGATAGATACTATAATGTGGGTATAGCTGAACAACATCTAATAGGATTTGCCTCTGGTCTTGCAGCCGTAGGTGCAAAACCTGTTGTAGTAGCATTTGCTGTATTTCTAATGAGGGCATGGGAACAGATAAGAAATAGTGTTGCGAGAATGAATCTAAATGTAAAGATTATAGGTACTCATTCAGGTTTTAGTGATCATGCTGATGGATCTAGCCACCAGACATTTGAGGATATAGCTCTAATGAGAGTTTTACCAAATATGAATGTTGTTGTACCTGCAGATGTATTTGACATTGAAAGGAGTTTGAGAAGCATTATACTGGAGGTCAAGGGCCCTACATATTATCGTATAGGTAGAGATTATTCACCAATTATAACGGAGGGATACGACTATAAGTTTAGCCTTGGGAAAGCATATGTACTTAGGGATGGATATGATGTAACTATTATTGGTGCTGGAGTAGTTCTATACGACGCGTTAGTTGCTGCTAAAGAGCTTGAGAAAATGGGTATAAGTGCTACTGTAATTAATTTACTGAGTGTAAAGCCTATAGATGTTGAGACTATAGAGATGTATGCTAGGAAGACTGGAAGGATTGTGGTTGTCGAGGAGCATATGGTCTATGGTGGTATAGGTAGTGCTGTAGCAGAGGTTCTTGTAGAAAGATATCCTGTTCCAATGAGGTTTATAGGGATGAAGACTTTTGGAAGATCTGCGAAAAGTGTGAGAGAGCTTCTTGATTTCTATAACATTAACTCTAAGGCTATAGTTAGTAAATGTCTAGAGGTTCTAAGGTATGGAGATAGAAGATCTTAGAAAGGAGATAGAGGAGATAGATAGGGAGATAATAAAGTATTTAGCTAAAAGGTTGGATATTGTAAAGAAGATAGGGAGATTGAAGATTGAAGAGGGGAAAAGTGCTTCAGACGATGAGAGAGAACTCTATGTAAAGAACTACTGGAGAGAACTATCAACTATATATGGTGTTCCAGTAGAGATGGCAAAAGAACTCATAGAGATAATAATAAAGTATTCTAAGTATATACAGCTAAAGAATTCTCAAAATTCTGATTCAAGAACTATAACCTTTATTGGATATGGCCGTATGGGAAAACTGCTAGCGCTATACTCTATAAGGGCAGGTCATAGGGTCATTATCACTGGTAGAGATCCTGAGAAGGCATATAGTGTTGCGAGAGAGGTTGGAGGTTTAGTGCTAGATATTGGTGAAGCTATAGAGAGGGGGGAATTCATAGTTTTAGCACTATCGCTAGAAGCATTTAGGGATGGCTATATAGATAGAATTTCAAGATTATTTAAAGAGAAGATAGTTATGGATATACTATCATCAAAAACCCCTGTTTTTAGCCATATGGAGGAATTGTCTATGAGGTATGGCTTTATATATATATCTACGCATCCACTCTTTGGACCTCAGACAACACCTATAGGTGAAAAGATAGCTGTAATACCTTCTAAGACAGGTGTTAGCTATGTTGATGATGTATGTAAACTATGGAGATCTATAGGCCTTGATCCAATAGTTATAGATGTTGAAACACATGAAAAGGCTATGGCGGTAGTACAGGTTTTGACACATCTATATCTACTAGCTTTTCAACAATCATTAGAGGAATTATCAAGAGAACTTGGTGTAGATCCATATATACTCTCAACACCAACATTTAGAGATCTTATGAATGTTATCAGAAGATTGAATAATATAAAGGATGTTGTTTTAGAGATCCAAAAATCAAATCTTTTTTCAGAGATGGTTAGATCTAGAGCTCTCTCCATATTCATGGAAATAGTTCATAAATTAGGTGATAAACATGCTCTTCATAGTTAAGGAAAACCACGATATATCTTCCTTATTAGAGAAGATAAGAATGGCTTCAGCCTCATATAAAGTAGTTGATATATATGGCAAGAGAATTGTTATTGCATGGCCAGATAACCTTGTTGAAAATATTGAGGATATATCTATAGATGCTAAGATAAGGGTTAGAAAACCATATTATCTTGTTTCAAATGAGTGGAAGAGCGGTAAAACTATTGTTAATGTTGGTGGTGTAGAGATAGGAGGTTCTAGAATAGTTGTTGCAGCAGGCCCCTGTGCTGTAGAGGATGAAGATATACTTATGGAGATTGCAAAAGCTGTTAAAAGAGCAGGTGCATCTATTCTAAGGGGTGGAGCATATAAGCCTAGGACAAGTCCATATAGTTTCCAAGGCCTTGGTGAAAAAGGTCTTAAGATTCTTAAGAGAGTTTCAGAAGCTGTTGGTCTACCTGTAGTTACTGAGGTTATGGATACAAGGGATGTGGAGCTTGTTAAGAGCTATGCTGATATGATTCAAATAGGTGCTAGGAATAGCCAAAACTTTACTCTACTTCGAGAGGTTGGAAGAGCTAAAATACCTGTACTACTAAAGAGAGGTTTTGGTATGACTGTTGAGGAGTGGCTTCTAGCTGCAGAGTATATACTCTCTGAAGGTAATGGTGATGTAGTTCTATGTGAGAGGGGTATAAGGACCTTTGAAAAGAGTACTAGATTTACAATAGATATTGGTGGAATGGTTATAGCCAAGATGCAGACCCATCTACCAATAGCTGCTGATCCAAGTCATCCAGCAGGTAATAGAGATCTTGTAGAGCCTCTAGCTTTAGCAGCTATTGTAGCTGGTGCTGATATGCTTATTGTAGAGGTTCATGCAAATCCCTCTAAAGCTCTAAGTGATTCAGAACAACAGCTAACAGTGGAAATGTTTGAAAAGCTTATGAAGAGATTGAAGGCTGTTGCAGAAGCTATTGGTAGATCTATATGAGGTGTATAGAGGAAGATATATGTTGTAATAGGACTAAGATATTCATAGGCAGAAACATTATTGAGGTATTAAGGGAATATATAGATGGAAAAGCATTGATACTTAGACAGAGAGTCATAGATCCCAACAGAATTGTTAATATCCTTAGGGATAGGAATATATATGAAGTTGTATTAGATGGTGGTGAAAGAGATAAGGATATTAGCAATGTTATGAATATAGTAAGGATACTATATGAAAAAGGCTTTCAGAGGAGAGACCATATAGTCGCTGTTGGTGGTGGGACTCTAACTGATGTAGCTGGATTTGTAGCCTCTATATATCTAAGAGGAATAAACCTTGTAAATATTCCAACAACATTATTGGGCATGGTAGACGCAGCTATAGGTGGTAAAAATGGTGTTAATCTTGGAGATATGAAAAATGCTTTAGGAACATTCTATCAACCATCTATAATAGTATCAGATCTAGAGTTTCTAGATACATTACCAGATGAGGAAATGGTTAATGGTATGGCTGAAGTCATAAAATACGCTGTTGTTATGGATAGAGAGCTCTATACATTTCTTAAGAAGTCATATGATAGATTCTTTAATAGAGATTATGATGTGATAGAGGATATAGTATATAGATCAGCGATAGATAAGCTTTCTATAGTTAAACAAGATCCATATGAGTTAAAGGGTATTAGGAGTGTTCTAAATTTCGGCCATACAATAGGACATGCAATTGAAGTCTCTACAAAGTTTAGTATAAGTCATGGGAAGGCTGTTGCTATTGGAATGGTGTGCGAGTCTATGCTTGGTATAGAACTTGGGGTATCTCCTAAAGATATTTTAGAGGAGGTGATACATATGTTAAAACTGTATAGACTTCCCACAAATGTTAAAGAACTTGGGATAGATATAGATAGAGATTTAGCACTTTATGCAGTTACAAGGGATAAGAAGAGTCGTGGAGCAGAGATACTTATGCCTCTACCAGTTGAGCTAGGTAAATGGGATTTATTTAGAGTGGATATAGAGTTTGTGAAGAGTGTGTTTATAAAGTGTCTTGGATAGATGCTTCAACAAAACTATATGGTGTTCTAGGAAAGAATATCTTCTATACACTTTCACCAGCAATACATAACTATATATTTAGAGAGATTAGCTATAATGCTGTATATCTAGCTTTTGATGTATCTGAAGATAAGTTTGACATTATTGGGAGAGCTCTTATTGAGTTATGTGAAGGCTTTAATATTACGATACCATATAAGGAGAGGATAATGGGTTTTCTCTATAGCTTAGATAGATCAGCTGAAGTTGTTGGTGCTGTAAATACTGTTTATAGGGGTAGGGGATATAATACGGATTACCTAGCTCTACTAAGTATACTGAAGAGATACTCCAATGTTTTGAGGGGATCTATATGCTATATATATGGTGCTGGAGGTGCTTCGAAAGCCTCAGCTGTCGCTTTATATGAATATGGATGTGAGGTTCACATAGTTAATAGATCCTTAGAAAGAGCACAGCATATGGCGCACTATCTATCTAGATATGGAATAGATATACATATTGATAGTGATTGTTCTAAGAAAAGAGATGTTATTGTCAATGCTACTCCAAACCCATCTATAGTGCCAGATAAATGTCTAGATGGTGTAAGTCTAGTTATAGAGTTTGTCTATAACCCAATTGAGACAAGTCTCATTAAAAGGGCTAAGACAAGGGGTGTAGAGTTTATAGATGGGCTAAAAATACTTATTAAACAAGCTCTTGAGGCTCAGAGGATTTGGCTTGGAATAGATTTTCCTGAAGAAAAGGTTTTGGAGTATCTCTATGCCAGGAAACTCATTCGGTAAAATGTTTAGAATTACAACATTTGGGGAAAGCCATGGCCAAGCAATAGGTGTTGTTATAGATGGTGTTCCAGCTGGATTGCCATTGTCATCTGAAGACATAGAATTTGAATTAAGGTTTAGGAGACCGGGATCTTTATATACATCACCAAGAGCTGAAAGTGATAAGATTGAGATTCTAAGTGGTGTATTTAATGGTAGGACAACTGGTATGCCTATAACCATAATTGTTAGGAATATAGATGTAGATTCTTCATACTATGAAGAGATTAAATATACTCCAAGACCAGGGCATGCTGATCTACCATATATAATGAGATATGGTTTTGAGAATTGGGATTATAGAGGTGGTGGTAGGGCAAGTGGTAGGGAGACTGTTGCAAGGGTTATAGCTGGTGCTATTGCTAAAAAACTTCTATTATCATTAGATACATGGATTGCTGGATGTATAAAGTCTCTTGGCAATATGGAGATAGAGGATGAGATTAGTTTTGAAGAGGCATTTAGATCTAGATGTAGTCCTCTAAAACCATGTAGTATAAGGTATGAGAATATGTTTAGAGAGTTGATAGAGAAGGCTATTAGTAGTGGTGATAGTGTTGGAGGTGTAGTGGAGGTCATAGTGAAGAATCCTCCAGTAGGTCTAGGAGAACCTGTTTTTGATAAGATTAAAGCTGATTTAGCTAAAGCAGTAATGTCTATACCTGGTGTAGTAGGTTTTGAAGTTGGCTTAGGATTTAAATATGCTAAACACTTTGGTTCTGAGGTTATGGACGAAATTATTGTTAGGGATGGAAGGTTTGGATGGAGATATAACTACTCTGGAGGAATACTAGGCGGAATAACTACTGGTGAACCAATTGTATTTAGATGTGCATTTAAACCAACAAGCTCTATTAGAATGCCTTATAAAACAGTTGATTTGAGAACAAATGAGGAGAGGATAATAGTTATAAAGGGGAGGCATGATCCATGTATAGCTATTAGAGGTGTAGCTGTGGTAGAAGCTATGACTGCAATAGTTCTTGTAGATCATGCAATTAGATCTGGGCTTATTCCCTCTGTAAGACTCTCTAACGATATTGTTAGTCTTATTGAAGATAGATGGAAGAGGTATAGAGAGGTATGTATGCATATGGAGGAGTTACGATAGTAAATGCTGTTCCAGCATGGCTAGGTTCTGCAATGGCTATAGATCTTAGGGTTAGGGTATATGTAGATATATGTAGACCTACAGAGATATGCTATTATCAATCCAAACTCGTTGAATATATAGTTAAGTACTTTATGAAGAAATATAATATCCCTAGAATCAAAGTTTATATATCTTCAGAAATTCCACCATCTAGTGGTTTGAAGAGTAGTAGTGCTGTATCAGTAGCATTGATAAGATGTATAACATCTAGATTCTCTATATATGAACCCTCTATCCCAAGACTAGCTGCAGAGCTTAGCCGATTAGCTGGAGTATCATTTACAGGTGCCCTAGATGATGCATCAGCCTCCTACTACGGTGGAATAGTCTTTACAGATAATCTTAATATGAACATATTAAAGGTTTTAGATCTTCCAAAGGAGTATACCACAGTATTGCTATTTCATGCTACTAGAAATCCTGTGGATGTTGATAGACTTAGGAGGTGTGCATATATGTTTAGAGATATCTTTGAGCTAGCCTATCAGGGAGAGATATTTAGGGCTATGACCATGAATGGACTTTTAATAGCAAGACTCCTTGGATATAATGAGGATATTCCTAGGAAAGCTCTAGAGAAAGGTGCATTAGCAGCTGGTGTAAGTGGTAATGGGCCAACGATATTTGCTATAACTAGAAGGGGTGATGAGGGACCTATATATGAGTATTTCTCCCTATATGGATATACAAAGGTTGTTGATGTTATAGGTGTTGGTATGTATGAGAATAGTTATTGAGAAATCAAAGATTAGTGGCTCTATAGAAGCTCCACAGTCTAAGAGCTATGCAATTAGACTAATATTTGCATCAATAATAACAGATGTTGAGCTAGACAACCTCATCCTTTCTAGAGATGTAAAGGCTGCTTTAAATGCTGTAGAAGCTCTAGGTATATCATATGAGAATGGCAGGTTTATACGAAGAGACACGGTAAGAATTGTCAAGGACTATGTAAATGTTGGTGAATCTGCAACTGTTCTCAGAATGCTTATACCAATTGTATCTGTTATTGGTGGTAGAATAACTATAGATGGAGATGAATCACTTAGAAGAAGACCTCTAAAAGCAGTTGTAGAGGCATTAACTGATCGAGGGGTTAAGATATATGGAGATCGTCTTCCAATAACTATAGAGGGAAGGTTGAGAGATCAATACATAGAGATTAGAGGTGATGAGAGTAGCCAATATATATCTGGGTTTATGTATGCATTTACAATCTCTGGAGGTGGAACCATTGTTATCAAGCCTCCAATATCTTCAAAGAGCTATATATATCTAACAACAGATATCCTTAGAAGTATTGGTGTTGAGGTAAAGTTTAGTGGGAATAGGATAGATGTTGAACCAACAGAAGATATTACACCATATAGAGGTAGAGTTCCTGGAGACTATCTACTCTCATCATTCTATGTCGCTTCAGCACTATTAACAGGTGGGAGGATCTATGTCTATGGTCTTCCACAGCCCGCAAACTATTTTGGTGATCATAGCATAGTTGAGATATATAGATCTATGGGTGCTATAAGCTTCTATTCAAATAATACATGGTTTGCAGAAGCTGTAGATACATATAGATCCATCGATATAGATATAGATGATGCTCCTGATCTTGCACCATCAATAGCTCCTATAGCAACTATAGCAAATGGTATAAGTGTTATAAGAGGTGTTAGGAGGTTGAGGATAAAGGAGAGCGATAGGGTTATGACAATATCATCAGCTCTAAAAAGCTTTGGAATAGATGTAAATATATCTATCGATACAATAGAAATATATGGAGGAGAACCTCAGAGAAGTTCTATCCAATGTCCAAACGACCATAGAATAGCTATGATGGTAACACCACTTGCTTTAAGAGTAGGTGGGGTTATTGATGCTGCTGAATGCGTAGATAAAAGTAATCCAAATTTCTGGAGAGATATAGAGTATCTAGGTGGTAGGATTAGCTATGGCTAAACTAAATACACTTGTAGTAGCATCAATACCTATTAGAAGAGCTGAAGATTTAGAGAAGATTAGCTATGCTCTAGATGCTGATCTGATAGAGCTTAGAGTTGACTATATGGAGAATCCTCTAGATATAGATTATAGTGTTCTTCCAAGGGATAAGGTAATAGTTACTCTAAGAGATATTAGTGAAGGTGGTGTTAAATTTCATGACCCCCAAATCAAAGTTTCTTTATATAGAGCTTTATGGGATATGGGGATTAGATATGATGTTGAGATGTCTTTTCTTAGCAGATATGATATACCCTATGAGAATTCTATAGTATCTATACACATTATGGATAGTCCCCCAAAAATAGATGTTCTATGTCAACAGATAATAAAGTATATTGATAAGGCATTTGTTGTAAAGATAGCTACTAAACCTTTCCAGGGATATAAATCGTATCTAGCTAGATTACTTGAGCTAGGGGATAAAGTAGCTGTAATGCCAATGGGTGTAGATCCTATAGAGAGAATAGGATTTTCATTATTAGGATCTAGACTTATCTATGGATATGTTGATGAGCCTACAGCCCCTGGGCAGATGCACTATAAGAAAATTAAGGAGATTCTCAATACTTTATCACTATTATAACCTAAACTTAGAGATAACCCTCTCTGTCTTCTGCTTCTTCATCCAATCTGAAACAATACTTCTCCTCAAGCCCTTAACACTATAGACATAGTTTATAGCTGAAAGAGCTGCAATAACACCTGATGAAGCTGCAATAACTGCTTGCTTATACGGTGTTTCTACAAGATCTCCAGCTGCAAAAAGCCCCTCTGTCTTAGTCCTACCATATTTGTCTACAATAACCTCACCTTTATCATTAACATCAACAAACGGTTTTAGAAAATCTATTCTTGTTTCAAACCCTAGTTCAACGAAGAGTGCATCTATGTTTATCTCTACTCTATTCCCATTCTTATCAACCAAGACAATCTTCTCAAGCTTTTGGCCACCATAGAGTTCTACAACTCTATGGCCAGTAAATATAGAAACATTGCTATATTCCTTAGCTATCTCTATACTCGGATCCCTTTCACTAGATACAATATAATAAACCTTTCTAGCTATTGAAGCTAGAAACTGTATATTCTCAATACCCTTTTCACCAAAGCTTACAAGAGCTACATCCTTACCCCTATATAGAGGACCATCACATATAACACAGTAGCTAAGACCCCTACCAATAAAATTATCTTCAGATTCTATACCAAGTCTCTTAGGAGCTTTTCCACATGCGGCTATAACACTAATAGCATTAAATACAAGACCCTTCTTCGTCCTCACTAAGAATCCCTGATCCGTTTTCTCAAGACCTATAACCTCATCTATATAGACCTCAACACCATATGATAACGCTTGATTCTGAACCTTTAAAACAAGATTTAGACCCGATATAGCTTCAACACCAGGGTAATTCTCTATAACACTTGCATAAGACAGCTGACCACCTATATCAATAGTTATAACAGCTGTCTTAAGACCTTGTCTAGCTGTATAGAGAGCTGCTGAAAAACCTGCTATCCCCCCACCAATAATAACAACATCGTAACTCTCTACATCCATTCTACATCACCCAACTGTATAGCGCTAGATTAATTCATACGTCCCTGCATCTATAAATTTTGTTCTCATAAATCCAAAATTCATAGTAATTACATGTATAGCTAAGCTATAATAGTAATGAAATGTTAGAATATTTTGATGATATCCTTATAATCTACCCAATACATCTTTAGGTCTTTGACCTTTAGCTCAATACCTTTGCTCTCAATAAGGTATAACGATTTGGAGAGTTCATAGCCAAGTCTATGGTTTAGTACCATAGGTATTAGGAGATCTGCTGCAAGTCTCCTTATTCTATAGTCTTTCAATGGATTGTAATCTGTGGTTATTATTAGCCCTATTCTATTATCCATCATCATCTTTTCAACATCTTTTACACTATATGCTTTTACATTATCTATCTCCATTCCACTAATAGTTATAACATCGTATCCTATATCCATTAAATACTTTGGTATTTCGTTTAGCTCTCTATATACTCTATCTGTAGGATTGTAGACTAGCACCATTTCCTTCCCCTTTATCGGAAGTCTATTACCTGATGCACTTAGCCAACTTTTAACTAATGCCTCTTCAAATATATCTCCAAGTGAAGCTACTTCTCCAACACTTCTCATCTCAGGTCCAAGAAATGGATAAGCCCCTCTGAGTCTAGACCATGAGAACTGTGGTGATTTCACTCCATACCAATTGGGGTATAGTAGATTGAATCTTCCTACCTCCTTTGCCCCCTCAATTCTACCTTTTAGTGATGCTTCAACAGCTCCCTTCATAAGATTGTATCCCGTTATTTTGCTTGTAAATGGCATTGATCTACTTGCCCTTAGATTTAGCTCTATAACATATATGTCATTTCCATCATACAGAAACTGGAGATTGTATGGACCCTTTATCTCTAACACTCTATTAATCTTCATAGCTACATCAACAGCTTTTCTAACGATATCGATAGGTAGGTATCTTATCGGTATACTCATTGTAGCATCCCCGCTATGAACTCCTGCAGGCTCTATATGCTCTATCACTGTTCCGATAGCAGTCTCTCCATCGCCTACAGCATCAATCTCAAATTCTATAGCATTATCGATAAATTTTGATACTACAACAGGATATTTTGGAGATATCTTTGTAGCTAGTTTAATATACTCAATAAGTTCATTTCTATTCCATGCTATTTTCATTGCAGAACCACTAAGAACATAGCTAGGTCTTATAAGAACAGGGTAGCCTATATCCTCAGCAAATTTTATAACTTCATTTATATTTGTTGCAGCTATCCATGGAGGCTGTTTTATTCTAAGCTTATCTAGTAGCTCACTAAATAGAGCTCTGTTCTCCGCCCTATGAACACTATATCCAGCTGTACCCAGCAATACAACATTTCTCTTCTCTAACTCCCATGCTATATTATTTGATATTTGTCCACCTAGAAATGCTACAACACCAATAGGCTTCTCCAGCTCATAGACGTCCAATACCCTTTCAACAGTTATCTCATCAAAATAGAGCTTTTCATTCATATCCCAATCAGTTGATACAGTCTCAGGATTATAGTTTATGACTATTACCTCAAAACCCTGTTTTCTAGCCTCATCAGCAAAACTCATAATACTCCAATCAAATTCAACACTAACACCTATTCTAAATCCACCTGCACCAAGAATTATTACCTTTGGTTTAGAACTCGTGAAGCTTATATCATGTTCCCATCCATTGTATGTTAGATATAGATAATTTGTCTGTGCAGGCCATTCAGCTGCTAGAGTATCTATCTGTTTAACAACAGGTGTTATACCATACTGCTTTCTAATCTTTCTAATCTCATCAGCATTAATTCCAAGAACTTTTGAGAGCTGTTCATCGCTAAACCCCATAAGCTTTGCATCTGCTATGATATTGGGAAGCTTATCCCTATCTACACCCTTTCTAAGGGATTCATAGAAATCTACAGCCATTTTTATCTGCTTCAAGAAGTGTTTATCTATACCCGTCAACTCATAGATAGTATCTACATCAACACCATATTTAAATGCTTTAGCTACCCATATAGGCCAATAAGGTTCTCTATTTCTAATCTTCTCCATTACATATGATAGAGATATACTATCATCATCATATATACTTCCTCCGACAAGCCCTAGAGCACCTATATCAACCATTCTAAGAGCTTTCTGTAAAGCTTCTAGAAATGTTCTTCCTATCGCCATAACCTCTCCAACACTCTTCATCTCACTCCCAAGAGACTTCTCAGCATATTCAAATTTATCTAGATCCCATCTAGGAATCTTTATAACTATATAGTCAAGACTAGGCTCAAAACATGCTGATGTCCTTCCTGTAACCTTATTGATAACCTCATAGAGTCTATATCCAAGTGCAAGTTTTGCAGCTATATATGCAAGAGGATAACCTGTAGCCTTACTAGCAAGAGCACTACTTCTAGACATCCTAGGATTAGTCTCTATAACATAAACCTCATCACTATTCCAAGGATTTTGCGCTGTCTGTACATTGCCCTCACCTATAAGCATAATAGCTCTTCCAACAGCTATCGACAGATTTCTAGAGAGTTGATATTCATAATCTGTAAGTGTTTGACAGGGTGCAACAACTATAGACTCACCCGTATGGACACCCATGGGATCGAGATTCTCTAGACATGCTATTGCAGCTACATTGTCATATGCATCTCTTACAACTTCAAACTCTATCTCCTTCCAATGATGTAGATACTTCTCAATAAGAACTTCTCCGATCTCCGATTGTGCAAATGCACTCCTCAACCTCTTATACAGCTGTTCCTCGTTCCATGCAATAAAACTTCCAGCTCCACCAAGATTAAAACTCACTCTAACCATAACTGGAAAGCCCATCTCCTTAGCAACCCTAATAGCATCATCAATACTTGTAACAGCTTCGCTTGGGGGTACGGGTATGTTGTGTTCAATCATAGTCTTCCTAAATAGGGATCGAGATAATGCTCTCCTAATACCTTCTATAGGTGTTCCAAGAACCTTTACACCATATTTAGCTAGAATACCATCGTCATGTAGCTTTACACCTAGGCTAAGAGCTGTCTGCCCCCCAAATCCAATCATTATTCCATCTGGTCTCTCAATCTCTATAACCTTTGCAATAAACTCTGGTTTCAATGGCAATAGATATACCTTATCAGCAAACTTATAGCTAGTCATAATAGTAGCTATATTGGGATTTATCAATATAGTTTCAATACCCTCCTCCTTAACCGCCTTAAGAGCCTGATTACCACTATAGTCAAACTCTGCTGCTTCAGCAATCTTTATCGCTCCAGAGCCTATGACAAGAACCTTACTAACGCTTTCCACCATTCAACACCATCCTTCTAAATAGGTCAAATACCCATGTAGTATCATGAGGGCCGGGACCTCCCTCTGGGTGAAATTGTGTTGCTATGATCGGTAGTTTTTCATGCATTACACCCTCTATAGAGTTATCATCAATATTTTTAAACCATATGTATAGACCCGTTCCATCCAGACTCTTCTCATCAACTGCATAGCCATGGTTTTGCGTAGTTATATAGCTTCTCTTTGTAGTAACATCAATTACACCTTTATTAGGACCTCTATGACCATATCTAAGCTTATATGTCTCTCCACCAAATGCAAGCGATATTAGCTGCATACCTAGACATATACCTAGAATAGGTATACCTGTATAGGCAACCTCTCTAACAGTCTTTATCTGATTAACTAAAACCTTTGGATTCCCAGGTCCATTACTAAACAAAACCGCATCTGCCTCCTCGAGTAGCTTCTCTGGAGTTGTCCAGCAAGGATATCTGATAACCCTAAATCCATATCTTAATAACCATCTCAGAATACCATATTTAAGTCCACAATCAAGTACAGCGATAGTTGCTATAGGCTTTGATTCTGGTTCATGAACTATTCTTGTCTTGGGAGATACTCTATAGGTAAAGTCCTTTACATCATAGGCTTCAGCCCCCCTCAATTCTCTCTCTAGCTCATCCCATCCAATCTCTTCATTCCTAGGAAATACAGCTAGAACACCCATCATGACTCCGTATTCTCTAATCTTCTTAACAATAGCCCTTGTATCAACTCTCCACATACCGGGTACATTGCTATTTTTAAGCCATTCATCTAGGTCATAGATAGCTAGATAATGATTAGCTGGCGGTAGCTCTGTAACTATAAATCCTTCAACTTGAATTCTATCAGATTCATAGTTTAGCGGAATACCACAAAAGCTATGGTCTTTTGATGGAACTCCATAGCATCCAACCATCGGATGGGTCCAGACAAGTATCTGTCCTGCATAGCTAGGATCTGTTAGAGCTTCTACATATCCTGTCATACTTGTCGAGAACACTACCTCTCCAACTCTTATACCTATTGCACCAAAACCACAGCCCTCTATAGCTGTTCCATCTTGTAGCAGTAGCCTTGCTCTTAATCCTGTTCTACATGAGTCCTCTCTAATGTATCTATATATCAAAAACCCTCACCTACATTTTGAGCTCGTTGCTTATAAGCGCTGCGGTACACTTCTGCAACTCTTCACTAATGTTATTAATGAGTGTTCTGTCCCTTTCTAACCTCTTCCACGCATTCTCTATCATAATCTTCAAATAGTTCTCAACTGGTTTACTTCTAATAATATTCCAAACATCGTCAAATGATAGACCAAGGCTTGAGATGATACTATTTAGAGTATTTATATCTCCATATCTATAGTCTCTAAATAGCTTTGATAGATACATATATACCTCTCTAGCAGGTCTCTTTCTAGTATAAGCTATATATTCAACAATTTCACTACTCCAACAAGGCTTATCCTTGACATACTCTATAATAGCATTCTCATTAATTCTAATCCCCTTAATAAAATCTTTTAGAACTTGTAGTATAGATATAGCTTCACCCATAATCTCTATGAAAATAGCATTCATTTCCTGGAGATCAAGGTTATATCCATATGGTATTGAAGTATATATATTCATCAACGAGTTTGCCAACCCTATAACCTTCTTAATCTTTGCTCTAGATATTTCAAGAGTTACAAGATTCTTCTTATGAGGCATAATGCTACTTGTTGCAATATGCTCCTTTGGTATCTCAAGAGCATTCGGAATAGTGCTCGATATAATCATAAAGTCTTCAACTAGTCTACCAATCTCAGAGAGTGTTAGGGCTATAGATGATGCTGGATATAGTAGGAAGAATCTTGAGCCTGTTGCATAGTATGGTGGAATAAGATCTTGTTCAAGACATAGAGATCTACTTAGAATATCCCTGTCAAGAAATATCATAGACCCTGCAGCTGGTCCTGAACTCAATGGATTTTCTCTCAAGTATCGTAGTGTATTTATGACAGAATCCCAAGCGTTTTTAAGCGCATATTCGTGTGAGAGGAAGTATATGGCACTACTTCCACATTGAGCAAGCTGTTGATGTGTAAAGAATGGGAAGATAGTACCTCTAAACTCTATTGCTTTCTCAAGAAGAACTTTCCTAAGTTCTAGTAATTCGCTTAAGAATTTCAATACAGTATCTCTTGCAAAAAGTCTTAGTACTGTTGAGACATGGTCATTTCTACTCCTCCCTATAGCGATATATCCAGCTCCATTATCTACAACCTCGTGGATATATGCTTCAATAGCTTCAAAAACATCTTCAAAGACTATCTTCTTCCTCTCTATCCATTTATATAGCTTCTCCCCATCAGTTTTTATAATATCTATCAATTCCTTAGCTATTTCCATACCACTATCTCTATCCACTATTCCACTCTTCATAAGAGTGTAGAGATGTGCTAATAAAACAGATGCTACATACTTAGCAAATAGTTTATCGATATTGAGACTAGATATATAATTCTCTATAAAATCCTTTGACTCTCCAATAAAGACTCTATATCTTAGGGTCATTACACCCCTCGCACCTTCTTAGCCATTAATGCATAGAGGCTATGAATAGTAATAAAACCTCTAGCCTCGGCATCCGAGGGATACCAGCCCTTGTTATAGTCTATAATCTCTCTAGAGTATAGTGAATATGGGCTATTTCTACCAACGATATATAGGCTACCCTTATATATCTTTAGCCTTGAGATTCCAGAGACATAACGATTCATTGAGTCTATAACATTCTCTAGATGAATCCTCATAGGATCTATCCAGAGTCCCTGATAAACAAGATCACTCCACATCTCATCAACCATTCTCTTAAATCTTAATTCCTTTGGTGTTAAAACCATTCTTTCGAGATCGCTATGTGCTTCTATTAAAGCTAGTGCTGCTGGTGCTTCATAGACCTCTCTACTCTTTAAACCTATAACCCTGCTCTCAATAAGATCTATACGTCCATATCCATAGGAACCTATGACTCTATTAAGAAACTTTATAAGTTCAACGCTATCCATTTTTTCTCCATCAATCTTTACCGGTACCCCCTTGTCAAACTCTATCTCTATATAGAGAGGTTTATCAGGTGTCTTCTCCGGTGATATAGTCCAAGAAAATGCATCCTCTGGGGGCTCTGCCATAGGATCGTCTATCTCTCCACCCTCTATACTCCTAGACCATAGATTCTCATCAATACTATACTTCTTATGTATCTCTGAAACCTTATAGCCATACTCACTTAGAATCTTTATATTTTCACTCCTGGTAAGCCTCAACTCTCTTACGGGTGCAATAATCTTTATCTCAGGGTCTAGAAAAGCCTTTAGAGTTATATCAAATCTAACCTGGTCATTACCTTTACCTGTACATCCATGTGCTACAGCATCTGCACCCTCCTTCTTAGCTATCTCCGCTACCTTCTTAGCTATGAGCGGTCTTGCTAAAGCTGTTCCAAGAGGATACTTACCTTCATAGAGAGCATTAGCTTTTATAGCCCTGAATATATATTCCTCGACAAACTCCTTCTTAGCATCAATTGTATAGTGCTTTATAGCTCCTAATTCATAGGCTCTTTTCTCAACATCTCTAAGCTCATCTTCCTGCCCCACATCAACAGTTACTGTTATAACTTCAGCATTGTATTTCTTCCTTAGGAGTACAAGTATTGTTGATGTATCTAGTCCTCCTGAATATGCTAAGACAACTCTCATTGTCTCATCCTAGTAGTTGCGATATATCTAGAATGGTTACTGGGAACAGGATTTAGATTCTAGCGATATATTTATTACACCCAAAACTATTACAGTTGCAGGTGTAACCATGTCATCTGTATCACATATGGTAAGAGAAATAGTTTTAGGAGATCCAACACTATTCTACTGTATAGCAAATGATATTGTAAATTATAGTAAACTCGCGAAGAAGCTAAAGCCTATAATCTCTGATTATCTAGGTCAGGAGGTATCTAATGAAGCTATAAAGATGGCATTGATAAGACTTGTAGAGAAGATAAAAGTTGAAGGAATTCCAACAAGAGCTGAAGTCCTAGACGTTATAGCTAGGTCATCAGTAGAGGTGAGAACAGGTATCACGATAATAACGCTAAGGAGTGGGAGATCAATAGAAGCAGTAATGCTTCTATCAAAACTTGCTCCAAAGTCACGATTTCTAGCAGTAATGCAAAGTGTTATGGCTCTCACAGTTGTTTTAGATAATGAGACTGCTGAAGAGTTTATAAGGGGTATTGGGAGTTCTGGAGATATTCTCCAGATTCAGAGAGATCATTCAGCAATTGTTATAGTGAGTCCACAGGAGATAATGTATATCCCGGGAGTGTTATCATATATAGCATCTATATTAGCACAAAACAATATCAATATAATTCACATAGAGTCATGCTATACTGATACAATAATAATTGTATCAAAAGACGATCTTCTAAAAGCATTTCAGGTTATTTCAAGACATATAGAAGCTGCTAGGAAATCCATAGAGAGAAAGAAGTTTCCTAGGTAGAACCTTTCTCACTATCTATCTTCTCCCTAATATTCTCAAGATCCTTTCTAGATAGTGCTAAAGTTGGTTTCTCAGGAAGAATACCCCTAGGTCTAAACATTGTTATCAATATTATTGTCAACCCTACGAATATGTATTCTAGATTAGAAACATCTATATAGGGTGGCAGTATCTGTACCAAATTTGTTTTATAGACCATTATCAGTGATCTAGCCGTGGAAAATATAAGTACCCCGAGAACAACGCCTAGGTTATTACCAACTCCACCAAGCATTATATATGCCCATGGAAGGAATGTCCATTCATATCTCTGCATACCTCCAACACCAATATAAGCATCTGATAATACTCTTAAAGCACCAGCTATAGCTGCTATAGAGCCTCCAATGATTAGTGCATATGTTCTTATCTTAACAATATCTATTCCATATACCTGTGCCGCTAATTCCGAGTCTCTTACAGCCTTCATAGTCCTACCCATTGGAGATCTAGCTATTCTCTCAGATATGAAAAAGACTATAGCTGCAAATATCAGAATCACTATAACAGCACCTGTATATCTATAGACTCCGAGAAATCTAAATGGATCTGGAACCATAATACCTACACTTCCACCAACAATAGGCGAATAGTTATAGGCTATACCACGAAGAATCTCTCCTATTGATAGCAGAGTTATACCTAGATATGCCTCCCTAAGTCTAAGAGATGGATACGCTGACGCATATCCTATAATTCCTCCAAGAAATGCTGCAATAGCTAATGTAAGCAGTAGATATATTAGTGATAGTAATGGATTCTTAGATAACTCCATATTAATGTGTGTTACTATATAGGAATTATTTGAGATATATTCTACACCATATGGAAAGCCGAGAATAGCTGCAACAATTCTACTAGCAATACCACCTGCAGCTATAGCTCCCATCAATGCTGCTATAAGTCTACCAAACTGGGGTATATTTGCAAAACCAACTTCAATATTAATGCTTAGTGCCAATATTAAGCCAATGCCAAAGTTGAGACCTATATTCAATAGTATTGCTCCAATAGTCTCTAAACTCATCGTCTCCTCACCACACCAGCTAATCCACTTGGATATATTAAGAGCGTAACAATCAATGCTGCTAAGGGAATTACAGATCTATATGGCTGTAGAGGGGGTATGAAGAACATTATAAGCCTCTCACTAAATCCTATAAGAAGACCTCCGAGAAGACCTCCATATACACTATATAAACCTCCTACTATTGAACCTGCAAAGAAGTATACAACAAGAGCTGAACCTACATCTGTTGTACCCTCAACAAGCATTGCTAATAAACTTCCTGAGACTCCAGCAAGAATACCTCCTATAAGCCATGCAAGAGCATATACCCTATATATATTTATGCCGAGTATTGATGCGAGTTCAGGACTCTCTATAGAAGCTCTCATCGATATGCCCATAGTAGTTCTAGTTAGAAATAGATGTAACATTATTATTATTGCTAATCCTGTTAGAGGAGCTACAATATGTATAGCTCTTACATATGTTATACCAACTCTAGCAATAGACATATCAGCAATACTTAGGTAAAACTTTGATGCATCGCTAAATCTATAATACTTCATTAAAAAATTCATCCATATGTTTACAAATCCGTACAACATTATATCTATACCCAAGGTAACCATCATCAAGGTTATCTCCGATGCTTTTACACCTAGTAAATATCTTATAACTGAATAGTATATAGCTAAACCTATTAATCCTATTGCTATGGCAACCAACGGAATATATACATATGGAACAAGGGTTATCCCATATATTCTCGAAAATATCCTATAGAATGTATACATTATGTAAAAGCTCCATGTAATCATAGATGCATGTGCAAAATTAAATGTTCTTGTTGATGAATATAGTAGAGTTATTGATGCACATCCTATAGCTAAGGCAGATCCATATGCCAATGCATCTAATGCTATAGCTACAATAGACATTTTTAAATCACTTTAATTTATAGCTATATCCATATTTTCAACAAGGCTCTAGTTAATAAAGCTTAATTCAGAATAAAAATATAGTTATCATAAATAGTGTTATTTACTGGATTAAGCAGAAATATTTTCATAAAAATATTTATACATCTTATTACATTCTATATCTATTTGATATATCGAAATGGGTGTACATATATGAAAGGATTAAAAACACCTATTGCAATAGCAATAGCTATAGCAACACTAATAATAGGCTATATAGCAGGAATCTTTACATCATCTACAATATTTACACCAAGTACTACAACACTAACAATTACAGTTACATCTGCACCTACAGCTGCAGCTACTACAGCTCAGGAAAAAACCGTTACAGTAACACAAACAGTTACGATATCCCAAGGTGGTGCAGGACTTAGTGGAGAAATACCTATAGGTGCATTACTGCCATTGACAGGTGCTTTAGCTACATATGGCCAGATGTGTCAAGAAGCATTTCTATTAGCTGTAAATGATGTAAATGAGTGGTTAAAGGCTTTAGGAAAACCCTGGAGATTGAAGCCTATTGTTGAGGATACAGCAGTTAATCCCCAGCAGGCACTAGATAAATTAATGGCTCTACATGCACAAGGTGTTAAAGTTGTTGTAGGGCCTATGGCGAGTAGTGAGGTTTTAGCTATAAAGAGCTATGCCGATTCCAACCAAATACTAGTTATATCTCAGAGCTCTACAGCTATGTCATTAGCTATACCAGGAGACTTTATCTATAGATTTACAGCACCAGATAGCTATCAGGCTAAAGCTATAGCCCATATAATGTGGCTAAGAGGAATAAGATTTGTTGTACCTATATGGAGAGGAGATGCCTGGGGAGATGGCTTAGCGGATTACACTAAACGTGAATTTGAGAATATTTGTAGGGCTAGTGGAGAAGCTTGCGGATGGGATAGTGGTATTAGATTTGATCCTAATGCAAAAGAGTTCTCAACAGAGGTAGCAACACTTGCATCAAAGGTTCAGAGCTACGCAGATAGATATGGTAAGGATAAGGTTGGAGTACTAGTGATATCATTTGAAGAAGCTGCATCGATAATTACAGAAGCTCTAAAATATCCAATCCTCTCAGAGGTGCTATGGCAAGGAAGTGATGGGACCTATGGTACAACAAAGTTTATTGAGGAACCAAGTATCGCTGAATTTGTTATAAAGACACAGTTTTGGAATACTATGACAGCTCCAGGAGAATCTCCACTAAGGGAAAGAGTTAGAAGCTATATCATGCAAAAACTTGGTTCAGAACCTATACCATATGCATACTTTACATATGATGCTGTATGGGCTATAGCATTAGCTATCGACCATACAGGTTCCTATGATGGAGCAGCACTAAGAAATGCTATACCCTATGTACTCCAATATTTCATTGGCTCTTCAGGACACTTTGTATTAGATGAGAATGGTGATAGAGCTACAGCGGACTATGTAATAGGTACAGTTGCAAAAACATCTGATGGAAAATATGTTTGGAAGGATATAGCTATCTTCACATCAGCAGGAGAGCTAAAGCAACTCTAAGTCTTTGAATTTGTATATGATTTTTTAGCATAAATATTTTTATTCTCTTTAAAAACATATTTTCAACTAAATAGTGATAGGTATGAGTAATGATGATGCAATACTTATTGCAAAAAATGTAACGAAATACTTTGGTGGTCTTGTAGCACTAGATAATGTGAGTATAGAGGTGAAGAAGTATAGTTTAACACTTTTGATAGGTCCTAATGGTGCTGGTAAGACTACGCTTATAAATGTGTGTACAGGGGTTTTAAAGCCTGAGAAAGGGATTATCATATTCGATGGTAAGGATATTACAGGATATCCTCCGCATAAGGTATATAGCCTCGGATTTACAAGGACATTTCAGATACCACAACCATTTAAATCACTTACAGTTTTAGAAAATGTTCTTGCGGCTATTAGGAGTAGGGGTGAGAATCCTTTAGAAGCTTTAAGGAGGAGTTCCTGGATTAGGAATGAATATGAAAATATTGAAAAAGCATTTAGAATTCTTAAGATTGTTGGACTTGATAGATACTGGGATTGGGAGGCTTATAAACTTGGAGCAGGACAGCTAAAGATGCTTGAAATTGCTAGATCTCTTGCAGCAGGCGCAAAGCTTCTAGCTCTAGACGAACCTATTGGTGGAACAGATCCCTCCTATGCAAATAGTATATTTGAGAATATTAGGAGGATTAAGCTTGATGCAAAGATTTCTTTTCTAGTCATTGAGCATAGAATAGATATAGCTCTCAAGTACGCAGATTATGTATATGTAATGGATAGAGGAAGAGTTATTGCCGAGGGAACACCTAGTGAAGTTTTGAAGAATCCTAAGGTGGCAGAGGTTTATCTAGGGTGATATAGTTGGCTGTACTAGAGGTTAAAAATCTCTATTCTGGTTATGGAAAGATAAAAGTGCTTTTCGACATAAATTTCTCCGCTGATGAGGGGAAGATTACAGCGATTATAGGTCCTAATGGTGCTGGTAAATCTACTCTCCTCAATAGTATCTATGGTATAGCCGATATATATGATGGAAAAGTTCTATTGAATGGTATTGATATAACAGGTCTAAAGCCATATATCATAGCTAGAATGGGTATAGGATATGTGCCACAAACAAATAATATCTTCTCCGAGTTAAGTGTTGAAGAGAATCTGAGGATAGCTGTAAGAAATGTCTCAAGAGAAGAATTTAAGGCTAGGATGGAAGAAGTATTGGATTTCTTTCCCAAGTTAAGAGAACTGTTACATAGAAAGGCTGGTACCCTTAGTGGGGGTGAAAGAAGAATGTTGGCAATAGCTATAGCGCTAATGAGACGTCCAAACATATTGTTGTTAGATGAGATAACAACGGATCTTGCACCAATAGTTGTGAAAAGAATTCTAGAGAAGGTTGTAGAGCTTAGAGATAAAATGGGGATGACTATAGTTATGGTTGAACAATATGCAAGAAGAGCTCTAGAGATATGCGATAAGGTCTATCTTATTGCTAGTGGACAGGTAAAGTTTGAGGGAGATCCCAAGCAGTTATTAGAGCAACGAGAACTTGTATCGCTTTATCTTGGTGCACTATAGATATTGATAAACTCGTTTATAGTATCCCTATATATGTATATCCCCTTAATCATCTCATCAATGCTTATCTCTTCTCTATCACTATGAGAAAGCTCTGAACGTCCTGGCCCAAATGCAACTATATTTTCTGTAACAATAGGGTATATTATATTCATATCACTTGTTCCCAATTTATAAGTAAACCTCGGTCTAATATTGTGTTTCACCATAGCTCTTGTCATAGATCTTACCATGACATTGTTTAGCGAAACCTTAACAGGATTTGTATAATCAAGTATGCTATATTCACATGAGCTAATGGTTATTAGCTGAGATATCTCATCTACTATATCTCTAATCGATCTATCCACAGAGACCCTAATATCTATTATACTCTCTCCATATCTTGGATGAACACTTGAAGACTCCTCACCACATCTCAAATAGATTAGTGATGCAGATGTCTCTGAAGCTCTATACCCCCTATATCTATCTCTAATCCTTGACCAAATATCTATAACCTTATCACAAGCTGTAGCTTCTATTGATGGTGAAGATGAGTGTCCTCCTATACCTCTACACACTATTTTCATCTTGATACTCCCTCTATAGCCAACAACAATACTATTATTGCTCGGTTCTCCTATTACAGCTCCATCACTCCTAAAACCCTTTTTCACTAGGTTTTTAGCACCCCTACTATCTCCCTCCTCACCAGTTACAGCAATAGCATAAACCTTAAATCTATTAAAATCTATAAATCTCTTAGCAAGAGAGGCTCCAATAAACATTGCTACTAAAGGGCCTTTAGCATCTACAGCTCCTCTACCAGTTATCACATCTCCATTGAAGCTAACAGGAAGTTCACCAGGGACAGTATCTATATGCCCTATAAAGGATATAGATATAGGTCCTCTGCCATAGGATGCAATTAGATTACCTACTTCATCAACAACTATATCCTCATAGCCTAGCTCATATGCATAGTTCTTCAGAACCTCAATAGCTCTGTCCTCATGGTTTGTAGGGCTATAAGCCTTTAATATATCTATAAGCATATCAGCTACTAATCTGGCTAGCGATTGTTCTTGCAATAACCTTCACCGCATACTCAATATCGATATTGGTTATCACATATGGTGGTAATAGTCTTAGGACTGTTGTACCAGATTTCAATGCTAATATACCTTCATTCTGTAGCTCCTTAATAATATTTGTCGGTTCTATCCTTAGATCGATACCTATCATAAGTCCTGCTCCTCTAATCTCTCTAACAATTCTAATATCTTTTAACTCCCTTCTAAGTAACTCGAAAAACATATTTCCTTTTTCATATGCTTTCTGAGGAACACTATCATTTATTAGAACCTCTGTAGATGCTTTTACAGCTGCACATGCAAGAGGATTTCCACCATATGTAGATCCATGGCTTCCACGCTCTATTTTTACACCTATATCATGTGGCATGAATATTACACTCACAGGAAATCCTCCACCAATTGCTTTACCAGCTAAAAGTATATCTGGATAAACACCATATTGCTCTGATAGCCATATACTCCCAGTTCTACCAAAACCTGTCTGTATCTCATCTATAATTAGTATTGCTCCTACATCCATAGTTCTCCTCCTCAACTCAGATACAAATTCCTCAGATGCAACATTGATCCCTCCCTCACCCTGTATCAACTCTAATATTACTGCTGCTGTCTGTTCATCAACAGCCTTATCTATTTCAGATAAATCGTTGTATCTTAGCATCATAGTTTCTGGTAGTAGAGGTTCAAACCCCTTTCTATACTTTTGATTTGCTGTAACTGATAATGCTCCAAAGGTTCTTCCATGAAATGAATTAGTAAAATATATTATCTTCTTCCTACCTGTTACCTTCCTCGAAATCTTAAGAGCAAACTCTACAGCTTCACTACCACTATTCAATAGATATACATATTCATATCTATCTGGTACTACCTTACTAAGTACCTCAAGCATTTCCTCTCTTATCTTCACCCTAAACGATGTTGATAATGTCATCACTTTACTCATTTGATCTACAATTGTGTTAACTATATGTGGATTTCTATGCCCTAGAAATGCAACTCCATGCCCTGTGTGCATATCTAGATATTTTCTTCCATTAGAATCCCATACATATTGGCTCTCTGCATACTCTATCTCTATACCCCTATCCTCATAAAGCATTAAATATTTCAACACTATCTCTTCACCTGAGATTTTACATATTCAATTATCTTTAGATGTATAGGTACACCTGTTGCCATTACAGTATTCTTAAACTCTGGAACAGCATTAACCTCATTAACTACATATCCCCTTTCCTGATCCTCAAAAATATCTATACCAAGAATTTCACCACCAATAATCTTTGCAGTTTTAAGTGCAAGCTCCCTTAACTCGCTATCTATATTAACCGGTACAGCTTTCCCCCCTCTAGCAGTATTTGTTATCCAATGATTACTAACTCTATATATAGCCGCTGGAACTTCTTCACCAATAACAAACACTCTTATATCCCTATTCGGCTTCTTAACAAATTCTTGAAGCATATGAACCTTCATAACTGGATTTGGTATATAGCTCCTATGCTCTAATACTGATCTTAATTCCTCATCATCTCTTGCCATAGCTATTAATCTACCCCAACTACCATCAATAGGCTTTACAACCAGTGGATATCTAAGAATCTCTGCAGATCTAAAACATGTTTCATCACTAAATGCTACTATTGTTCTAGGTATCTTTATATTGTTTTGCACAAGAAGTTTTGCAGTCCAAAGCTTATTCATTGCTATAGCCATTGATAGCGAATTATTTATACTTCTTATCCCCATAGACTCAAAGGCAAGTGAAGAGTTTAGCGCTATGACATGGCTTATAGCTCTCTGTAGAACTATATCTATATCCTCTAGTTCCTTCTCCAGCTTTCTACCATCTGACCCTATTAGAAGTCTTACATTATGTAGGTGGAGAGGTACTACCTCAAGACCTAGCTCTCTTGACGTATCTATAAGAAGTTTCTCCTCCCACCTTATTACTTCATAAGCTATTCCTATGCGGGCAATAAACATGCACCTCTACTACTCTCCCCAGTCCTCACCAACTCCCTCAAATGGTCTTACTTTTACTGTAGATCCTTCTATAACTACTTCTAGAGATACTCCACAGTCATGCTCTATTATTTCACCAGATACTGCATCCTCTGGTACTTCAACTGGTCCTCCACATACAGGACATTTGAGTGTAGGCATATATTTTACACCTCAAAACATGTACATGCTATATCTCCTAAACAGGGATTATATACAGTTCTCTAATTGCTTAAAGAGGCTTTTTTCTAGTTAATGGTGCGAAATTTGATAAGTCCTTGTACGGAAACTTTATGAACTCAGACAAACAAAATCTACTGTGCTCTCTAAAGTCTCTAGACCCTATCTATACTAGAAAATGTGGTGTATAGTGATATGGATAGAGTTAGAGTATGTATATTGGGAGCATCTGGCTATACAGGTGGAGAACTACTTAGACTCTTAGCTTTTCATCCCTATGCAGAGGTTGTTATAGCTACATCTAGAGAGTATGCAGGTAAACCTGTACACTATGTCCATTTCAATCTACGTAATATCTATAGAAACCTAAAATTCAGTGAAATCAATATTGATGCAATAACGAAGAGCTGTGAAGCTGTATTCCTCTCTCTACCCCATGGAGTCTCACTAAACTATGTACCTAAACTCCTTGAAGTAGGTCTTAGAGTTATAGATCTAAGTGCTGATTTTAGATTGAAGAATCCTGAAATGTATAAGGTTTGGTATGGATATGAGCATCCATATCCAGATCTCCTAAAGATAGCTGTCTATGGTTTACCAGAGATTCATAGAGATGAGCTAAGGAATGCAAAGCTCATTGCGTCTCCCGGGTGTAATGCTACTGCATCGATACTCTCTCTAGTTCCCCTAGTTAAAAATAAGGTAGTAGATTTAGATAGAATTATAATAGATGTTAAGGTTGGGAGTAGTGAAGCAGGTTCAAAACCATCTATAGCTGATCACCATCCAGAGAGAGAAGGCTCTATGAGACCTTATGAAGCAGAGGGACATAGACATACTGCTGAGGTTGAGCAAGAGCTATCTCTTATCGTTGGGCAAAAAGTAAATATATCAATGATACCTCATGCTGTTGGTGGTATTAGAGGTGCATTAGCATCTTCACATTCATGGCTATTAAGAGATGTTGAGGAGATGGATATACTTAGAATGTTTGTTGAAACATATAAGGGTGAGCCATTTATAAGAATTGTATATAAGGTACCGCCTAAGTATCCTGATCCAAAGTATGTCATAGGTAGTAATTTTGCCGATGTTGGATTTGCTATAGAGAGTAGGCTTAGGAGAATAACTGCTTTCTGTGCCATTGACAATCTTATGAAGGGTGCTGCAGGTCAGGCGATACAAGCATTTAATATTGCGATGGGATTTGAAGAAACTGCAGGTCTGCAAATAGTTCCACCAAAGCCGGTATAGGGTGTTTTCCTTGGTTATAGTAGTTAAAGCTGGTGGAAGAGCTCTTGATAAGAATATTGATGGAATAGTAGGAGATCTCATAAATATATCGAAACAGGAGAGAGTTGTATTTGTCCATGGTGGTGGTGATGCTGTAACAGATATGTGTAAGAGACTTGGTATAGAGCCAAAATTTGTTGTTTCTCCAGAGGGTATAAGGAGTAGATATACTGATGAAAAAGAGCTAGAGGTATATGTAATGGTTATGGCTGGCAAGATTAATAAGACAATAGTTTCTAAGCTTATAGCTCTAGGCTCTAAGGCTATAGGTATAACAGGTGCTGATGGACCTACTCTTATAGCTGAGAGGAAGAAGAGAATTGTTATAGTTGATGAAAGAGGTAGGAAGAGGGTTATTGACGGAGGTTATACGGGCAGGATCATAAATGTTGATATAACCCTCATAAAGTCTCTAATTGAGAATGGATATGTTGTTGTTGTTGCTCCTATAGCTATAGATAGTGAGGGAACTCTTCTCAATGTTGATGGTGATCAAACAGCATATGCTATTGCAACTGCTTTAAAGGCTCAAGATCTAGTCATATTAACAGATGTAGAGGGGGTAATCATAGATAACAAGATTGTTAAGGAGATTAGATCAAGTGAGATTGAAGGAATTATAGATAAAATAGGCACTGGTATGAATAGAAAGGTTATGCTTGCTGGAAAAGCTGTTAATGAAGGTGTTAATAGAGCTATAATAGCTTCTGGAATTATTCAAAATCCTATACTGAATGCTTTATCTGGTAATGGAACAGTAGTTCTAAAGGGGTAATCTATGCCTATACTCGATGATGTTGATCTAAAACTTTTAAAGTTATTGAAAGAGAATGCCAGAACCCCATATTCAAAGTTGGCAAAGGAGCTTGGGATAAGCGAATCTGGTGTGAGGAAGAGGATACGTAAGTTAATAAAGATGGGAGTTATCAAGAAGATAACAATAGAGTATGAACTTGGAAATGAGGTTAAGGCGATAATACTAGTAAAAACACAGCCACCTGTACCCGTACCAGAAGTTTCTAGAAATATTATGAAAATTGCAGGTGTAGATATTGTTTATGAGGTAACAGGAGAATATGATATAATAGTTGTTGCAAGATCGACAGGTGTAGATACAATAAATAAGTTTATAGATGAGATTCGCTCTATTCCAGGTGTGGTTAGCACCTATACAATGATTGTACTTAGAACATGGGTATAGAGCAAAACACCATATAAATTTTTAAAGTCTTGTCAATAGTGTAATATAAGGTATAAGGTGATTTAGATGCTCCAAACACATTAGAGAGACTAGATAAATGTGATAGAGGATATATAGCGGTAAAAGCACCTGCCTCAATAGCGAATCTAGGACCTGGATTCGATATTCTTGCTATGGCTATTAAGGATCTATATGATATTGTTGAGGTATGTATCTCCTCAGGCAATAACAATATATATGTATATTCTCATTCTAAAGACTTTGAAATTCCATCTGGAGAAGGAAATGTAGCATATCATATAGCTAAAAACTTTAGAGAGATATACAACATACATAACATTGATATTTATATCAATGTTATTAAAGGTGTACCACCTGGTTATGGACTAGGAAGTTCTGGAGCAACATCTGCAGCAACAGCATTTGGACTCTCAAAACTATTACAACCTAGTCTTAGTGATATAGAGATTCTTAGAATTGCTGGTGTAGGAGAGAAATTTGCTTCTGGATCTATACATTATGATAATGTTGCTGCAAGTCTCTTTGGAGGTATAGTGATTCTAGATCTTTCTAAGGAGAGAGTCTATAGAATTATACCTAGGTCAGAGATATATGTAGCTATTGTAATGCCTAAGAATGTGTTACAGATAGAGAGAAAGACTGCATATGCAAGATCTATATTACCTAAGAGTATAGATCTAGATATCCATGTACTTCAGTCATCAGTTATAGCTAAGATGATCTATGCATTAGCTATAGATAATATAGATTTATTTGGAGAAGCAGTATCTACAGACTACATAATTGAACCTATACGATCTAAGCTTATACCATTTTATAGTGAGATGAAGAGAATAGCACTTGAAAATGGGGCTCTGGGATTCAACATTAGTGGTGCAGGTCCATCTGTCTTCTCTATACATAGATCCAGAGACAATGCAGAGAATGTAGGCAAAAAGCTTATAGAGTTTCTCAATAGTAGGGGGATAGAAACAAGTTTTTTCGTAACACAGTTATCAGATAAAGGTGCTGAGGTGATGAAGCAGTGGTAATAGAGAGTAATAGAAAGGTTAATGTAGCTATAATAGGTTTTGGATCTGTGGGCAGAGCATTAGCTAGAGTATTAGCTTTAAAGAGGAGGGATATCTATAACAGATATGGAATTAATATATCTATTGTAGCTATTGTAGATTCTAAGGGTATGGCAATAAAGCCTGAGGGATTTGATGAATATGAACTTCTAAAACTAAGTGAACTTCCAAGATCTTCTGTAAACATGTTTAAGCCATATGCAGTTGATGGTGTTGATCTTGAGAAGCTCTATAACACTGTTACACCTGATATACATGTAGAGCTAACGCCATCGGATTACTCTACAGGTAAGCCAGGAGTTGATAATGTATTCTTTGCAATTAGCAGAGGAGCACATTTAGTCCTAGCTAATAAAGCTCCACTAGTTTTAAAGTTCCGTGAGCTGATTGATAAGGCTAAGAGCAGGGGTCTGGAGGTTAGATTTAGAGCTACAGTTCTTGGTGGAACTCCATTTATAGATACCTTAATGAGTATGAAGAGCTATGAAATAGATAGGATAGAGGGTATTATTAATGCTACAACAAATTTCATATTGACGGAAATGCATGATAAATTGATAGAGTTTAGCGAAGCTCTAAAAATTGCTCAGGCACTAGGAATAGCAGAGGCAAATCCATCACTAGATATAGATGGTATTGATGCAGCAGCAAAACTTGTCATTATATCGAATATTGTTGGTACACCGATAAAGCTTGAAGATGTTTATAGGGAGAGTCTTTCTAGAATTACTCTAAGAGATATTGTTGATGCTATTAAACAGGGATTTGTTATAAAGTATATAGCGACATTGAATATTAGAGAGAGGTCAGCTTCTGTTAGAATAGCTAGAGTACCGAGAAACGATATTTTTGCTCAAATCAATGGAACATTAAATGGTCTAAGAATTAAGACTAATGTTGCAGAGCTGATATTTATAGGTAAAGGTGGTGGAGGAATAGAGACAGCACATTCAGTTTTAGATGATATAATATCAATTGCTCAAAAAGTTGTAGGTAGTAGATAGATGAGTTTCAAAGATACTGTTGTTAAGATAGGCGGATCATTATTAAGAGATACTGCTACATATATTGATGTAGCACTAAATATAAAGAGGGTGTTTATAGAGAATGGCTATAGACCTTTTATAGTTGTCTCTGCTGCAAAGGGTATTACAGATGAGCTTATCAATGTAGCTAAAGGTAATAAGAAATCTCTTGATATAGTTATAGATAGATATCTAGATATTGCTAAGGGATTTAGTAGCGATAAACTATTGAGAAGGATTTTACAAGAACTTGAAAATCTTAAGAGAATAGCTGAAACACTTAACTATATAGATCTATCATTACTAGATCTAATACTTTCATTTGGAGAAAGAATAAGTAAGATTCTGATGGTTGAAGCTCTTGAGAATATTGGTGTTAAGTCGGTTGAACTAAATGCTAAGGATATTATAATTACTAATAATGTTTATGGAGATGCAACCATAGATTATGAACAAACTCTCTCTAATCTTGAAAAAGTGTTTTTGTCTTTAAGGAATAGCATGGTTGTACCTGTGATTGAGGGTTTTATAGGTGCGACACCTGATGGAATGATAACTACTCTTGGGAGAGGTGGCTCTGATTATACAGCAACAGCTATAGCCTCATTACTAGGTTTTGAAGATGTTTATCTTGTTACTGATGTTGATGGGATAATGACTACAGATCCAGATATAATTCCTAGTGCTAGGATAGTTAGATATATGAGTTATAGAGAGGCTCTAGAAGCTTCTATGTATGGTGCAAAGAGGATTAATCCCAAGGCATTTGAACCTCTTGAGAGATTCTATAGCTCAAAAGTTTTGATAGGTTCTTGGAAGATGTTTGGAACAGAGGTTGTAAAGGAATTGTCAAGTAGTTTATATGGCCCTAAGATAATCATGGGTAAGAGATCTTCTGACTATTCATATCTAGCTATAGTTGGTGAGGGTGTTTCTAGAACTAAGAACATAAGATTAGTATTAGATGTTCTTGACTCTGAAAAAATTGAGCTACTTGGTATACAGGCATATGCATATAGACCTTCACTAGTTCTATATGTAGATAACAACGATATGCTCAAAGCCTTAAAATCTCTGCACAAAGCACTTTTTGAAGGTGATTAAAATGAAGAGATCTGTAGCTATATTAGGAGCTACAGGTATTGTGGGACAAAGATTCTTCTCTCTACTCTCAGAACACCCATGGTTTGACCTAAGACTTGTTATGGCATCAGAGAGAAGTGCTGGTAAGATATATGCAGAGAGTGTTAAATGGGTCTTGGAAAAACCACTTCCAAAGAAGGCATATGAATTAACCATTGAACAGATAGATATTGATACTATCACAAGGGAGAAGATAGATATTGCTTTTACAGCACTTCCAGCTGATGCAGCAAAAGAGATTGAGCCTGAGCTCGCTAGGAGGGGAATAGTAGTAGTATCTAATGCTAGTTCCATGAGACTTGAACCAGATATACCCTTGCTCAACCCAGAGGTTAACGCTGATCATATTGATGTAATAGAATTTCAGCGAAGAAATAGGGGGTGGAACGGTGCTATAGCTAAAGTACCCAACTGTACAACTGCAATTTTAACACTATCACTTAAGCCACTCCATGATGAGTATGGTATTAAACGAGTTGTCGTCTCAACAATGCAGGCATTATCTGGTGCAGGTCTTACAGGAGTTCCATCAATGTTTATACTCGATAACATTATACCCTATATAGAGGGTGAGGAAGAGAAGGTCGAGGCAGAGTCTAGAAAGATCCTCGGAACACTAAAACAGGGTGTAATAGAGCTAAATAATAGTATTGCTGTATCAGCAAGTTGCCACAGAGTAATGGTGTTAGAAGGACATTCAATGGCTGTATTTGTTGAACTAGAAAAGAAACCTAGGGATATAGAAGAGATTATAAATGTTATGGAGACATTCAAAGACAATAAAATAAAGGGTTTGGGACTACCAACAGCTCCAGAAAAACCTGTTGTGGTGAGAAGAGAGGTGGATAGACCACAGCCAAGATTAGATAGATTAGAGGGTAATGGTATGAGCGTTGTGGTAGGGAGGATAAGAGAGGACAAGGTTATGAATGGAATAAAATACTTTGCACTAGGGCACAACACCATTAGAGGAGCAGCAGGAACAGGGGTTTTGATAGCAGAACTACTGGTGAAGAAGGATCTAGCCTAGGAGTTTAATATTTGCCCAACTAAACTATTTTCCTAATAGGATACATGAAGAAGCTCTCACAATTTTGACCAAAAACATATTTACCTATTAAATTATAAGTATTGTGGGTGGTATTAATGGATCAGGAGTATATAGCTAAGGTTTTATCTTGTATAAGAGATTCAGAGTTTCAAGCCTATAGAGTATATATGAAATTATCATCTCTACCATTTCTATCCAAAGAAATTTCAATTACATTCAGACACATAGCAAGGGAATCCCAAAACCATGGTCTCTTTATAGAGGAGTTAATGAGTTTACTAAATCTTAGCTATATAAATAATGCTTGTAGAGATGTTGGTGGAACTACATATGACTCATATAAGAAGCTCGATGAGCTCTATGGTAGAGAAATCAGAGAGTTGGATAATGTTATTGAGATATTGAATCTTCTAAATAATGTCGAGACGGTAGCAGGTGAAGAGATCTATACAGCTCTTGTTCTACCATTACTAGCCAAATCTGTTGAAAATGAGCTTATATCTGAGATTATACATAAAGTGAAGAGTGATGAAAATATACATAGATATCTAGTAGAGCTTTCTAGAAAATTCATAAACAGATAGATATTTCTAATAATCCTCAATCCCATTGTTTAGCACATTAGACTTTTTCACAGAGCTCCTACTACAATATCTCTACCCAGCCATCTAGAGTCTTATCATTCCATGAATCTCCGAATCCAAAAAATAAAACAATATACCTTTAGTTTGAAACATTATAAAGTTTCTTAAAGCAATACGAACAATATTTATTCAGAATATCTTAGAGTTTCAACACTTTAGAAATAGTTTATATCTTTTAAGTATTTTGCTATGTATGGATGACTACACATATAAACCCCTCGACATAATATAACAAGTCTGGGAGAAGTGATGAAGACTATATCCATACTACTAACATCCGTAATACTATTATCCCTCCTAATATATTTCAGTGGATATAGTGAAAGAGCTATATCTGGTATAGATATTGATAGTATTGCTAATTCCATCTTAGGCAACATCTCCGTGGCTGTAATATTTGAGAACAAGAGTATTGCTATGGAGATATACTCGCAGCTTATTGGAAAGGTAGGATCTGTTGACTTCTATAATGTAAGAGATGTTGATAGGGCTTTGGGGAGATACGAAATACTGTTTCTAGCGCCAGAGGCTGTAGATAGGGTGTCTATGAATAAATCATTGGTGTTTAAGCTAGTTAAAAGTAATATGACTACAGTTCTCCTAGATAGAGATCCTCGCAGCCTATTTAGAGCATTTAACTCATCAGAACCACCATTAGCAATTATACCAATAAACTTTACATCAAATGGAAAACAGATAGAGCCAAGAGTAACAGTATCAATCATAGAGAGCTATACACATAGAAATCTAACGAGATGCCCTGTTAGCTATATGGTGTTTGGAGAAGGGTATTCCAAGAGATATATAGACATATTGAGGGTGTGGGCAAAAAGCCGTTTCAGCATAGATAATCAGAATAGATGTGGAATATGTGTAAAAGCTCAGGATATTTATCGATGCACATGTATTGCAGACTTCCATTATATTGATAGTATCCGTGATCCTAGGGGAAGAATTGTAGGTTACCAAGAATATTCAATAACATTTGCATATTCAGTTATGCCAGATGGACAGTTCATGTGGAGAGTTTTTATATGGCACCATGTTTATGCTATTGACTCATCATACTATTTACCATTAGCCACTCCTTTCGGCTGGGATACAGAGCCAAATAGAATAATTGTTGATGTTAGTAAGAGTGTGGAATACACATACGAAGTTCATCTAATAGATAGATATGACCAAGAGATTATTGGGTATCAGTTTCCTTCACAAACAACATACTGCCCTATAGGATCTTGCATAGCTAGAGGCCCACCTCTCTATCTAGCTTTTGACCATAGTGATGAGTATGTATATAGCAACTACTATAATAGAGAGATTCAGGTTCGTATGAAATTGATGTGGGGTCAGCCATGGTATAGCTATTGGGGTCGGTTTGGAGGAGTAAGGAATAATGGTGTTAAGGGATATATAGATGTGCTTGCTCCAGAACCCTTTACACCTATAATAACCTTTAAAGGTGTTCTCATTACCCCAACAGCAGGGCTCCTCACAGCTTATTGCAACCATACATGGGGATTCATAGTCTATAGAGATAAAAATCTCTTCTCCTACTATAGCCTAGGGACTTCCTACCCCAAGTTGTAGCCCTAAATATTTTTCTAGCTTCATAACATCTATCTCTATTGGCTATTTTATTTTATTGCTAGAGGGTTTTGGAGCCATTGTCTTTTATAGATAGACTTGAATAAGTGTTGTGTAGATATGATAGAGGGTTGATAGTGAATTTGGTTAGGTTTTTAATCTTCTCTGTTGTTATTGTATGTGGTATCGACTATGTTTAGATATGTTAAGCCTCCTACAGAGGGTGAGTTTATAAGGATTGAGAATGGTAGATTTGTTGTACCTAGAAATCCTATTGTAGCGTATATTGAGGGTGATGGGGTTGGTCCTGAGGTTGTATCTGCTGCTAGAGCTGTTATTGATGAGGCTATAGATATTGTTTATGGCGATAGAGGTATTGTTTGGTGGGAGCTGTATGCAGGTGAGAAAGCTGTTAAGATCTATGGAGAGCTACTGCCTAGTGATACTATAGAGGGTATAAAATATACTATTGTTGCTCTCAAGGGGCCTTTGACAACACCTATAGGTACAGGTCATAGAAGTTTGAATGTTGCTCTTAGACAGCTACTTGATCTCTATGCAAATATGAGACCTGTGTATTTCTTTGGTCAGCCAGCACCCCATAGATATGCTGATTACGATAACTTTGTTATTTTTAGGGAGAATACAGAGGATCTTTATCTAGGTATTGAGTGGAGATATGATAGTGAGGAGGCTAGAAAGCTGAGGGAGTTTCTTAGAAGGGAGCTGGGCATTGTTATTAGGGATGATGCAGGGCTAGGGCTTAAGGTGATAAGCAGATTTGCTACTGAGAGAATAGTTAGAAAGGCTTTGAGATGGGCTATAGAGAATAGGAGAAGGGTTGTCACGGTTATGCATAAAGGTAATATTATGAAGTATACAGAGGGTGCATTTAGGGAATGGGCATATGAGGTAGCTTTAAAGGAGTTTAGAGATTTTATTGTTACTGAAGAAGAGGTTGAGAAGCTCTATGGAGGTAAGGTGCCTGAGGGAAAGATACTGTTTAATGATAGAGTTGCAGACAACATGTTCCAACAACTAGTTGTAAGACCCTGGGACTATGATGTGATTATAGCACCAAATGTAAATGGTGACTACATAAGCGAGTTAGCAAATGCTCTTGTGGGAGGTGTAGGTATAGCTCCAAGTCTAAATATGGGAGACTATATAGCTATTGCAGAACCTGTCCATGGAACTGCACCAAAGTATGCTGGAAAAGATATTGCAAATCCTATGGCGGCTATACTAAGTGGAGCTCTACTACTAGACTATATAGGTTGGAAGGAGGCTGCAGAACTCATTAGAAAAGGTATTAAGGAGGCTATAAGACAAAATAAAGTGACACAAGATATTGCTAGACATCTACAGAATGTAACACCATTGAAATGTAGTGAATTTACAAAACAATTAATAGAGATATTACATTCTATTAAATAATAGCTAGAATAGAACAGCCAAGCTATAGACAAAGATTAGTTGTAGTATTGGATAAAAATACTTATTGTCTTATTAATTCATTAAACTAATATTCTCAAAGCTTTTATCTGTCTCTATCTCTATGCACCATATAGTGAATATATATTGAAGCTATTTCAATTCGATAACATTATAAAAGATATGAAGATCCTAGCAGTATTTGTTAAGAGATATATGAGGTATCGCTATATAGTAATAGGATTTCTACTTGCGTTAACAGTATTTATTTTAAGAGCATATACAAATGGTTCTATAGTTCCATTGGTTATAAAGGATCTTGCTGATGCTGTAGGTCGTGGCAATATCATAGGGGGAGGAGGAACCTATGCCTTAATGAGACTGGGTATTGCTGTAATTATTATGGTTGGAACTGAGTGGATGCTCAAACCATATTTTTCTTCGATTGCAAGATTTATTGTAGATATGAAGAAGAATATGATTAAAAAGATTGATCCTACTAATGGCGATAGGAAGGATATTGTTGGTAGAATTGCTTCAGATATAGATTTTGTTGCATGGAATATAAGTAGTATGTATACCACTGTTACACCCAATGTTCTAACAGCTATTGTAAGTTCTATGACTCTATACACATTGAATCCTATGATAGGAATTATAAACATACTCTTTATACCAATACCCCTTATAATTCTTAATCAATATGTGAAGAGGGCTGAAATTGCTAGAATGGGTGAGAGAATGATGTATAGTGAAAGCATTTACTATATACAGAAGTTTGTCGAAGGAGACTGTAATGCTCATGAAATACTTACGTCCTCTCTAAATAAGTGGTATAGTAATATACAAAAGCTTATCTATCTCGATCGATTCTACTGGTCATCTACGTTAGCATACATATTTCTAGCACCTATATTCTCTATACTACTATTATCAATGGGAAATATAAGGGTTACATCTGGAGATGTAGCAGGAATAATATATACCAGTATGCAGATACATTCATCGCTTATAAATGGTTTATGGGGATTAGCTATTCTTGGACAGACTATTCCAGCTATAGAGAGGATACTAAATATAAGTGAAAGAAGATAAATTCTATCCCTGTTGAACTGTTTTTTGGAGTTGTTTCTGAAGTGATGATAATATTTGTGATAATTGTTGAAGCGATTGTGCTAAAGTTTTTGTTGTTTCTAGTAATTTTTGTGCTTCTTCGAGAGCTGTCATAATATTATTTCTCTGTATAAATATCTGAGCTATCCTCTTTATAGCACTATATTTCTTAGCCCATCTCGGAATAATTCCTAGTGTTCTTAGCTCATCTAGTCTCTTAGTAAAGGTATGTATATCCATACCTAATTTCTCAGCTGCTTCATTGAATGATGATGTATATACTATTGCTTTTAGAATCTCTATATGTTCTGGCTTTACATTATGTACAGAACCTAGAAACACCTCGAGATACTCAACAAGTACATCCTCTACCACTTCTCTAATTATAACCTCTAGCTCTTCACTCTCCACAAGAAATACATCAGATAGCTGTATAACCCTAACACCAAGTCTATCCGCCAACTCCTTTGCTGAATCATCTGCAAAACCTTTACATATAATCATGGGCTTCATATTCAATAAAATAGAGTTGACATATACTTGTCTAACACCAGAGACATCTATTTTCCCCGCCTTTACTTCAACAGCCCAGAGCTGACCATCGCTATCAGATGCTATGATATCAACCTCTCCAACCTCTATATTGTTAACAAAAACCTTTTTATGTGTTTCAATAACTCTAAAACCAAGTTCTTCAAGAACCCTAGCCGCTATCCTTTCACTACTAACCCATCTACTAGTTGGTGAAAGTCTGCGATGACTCTCACTCAATGTTTATTCCCATAGATATAAATATAGCTTTACCACTATAATAATCTTTTCTATCTATATATAGTTCCAACAAGCAATACGCCTACTCCCCTGTACAATTATTTTCGGCATAGTATGTTCACATACATCTTTTTTATATGGACATATAGGATGAATGGGGCAGCCTATAGAAGAATATTCTATCTCTTTAATCTCTTTAAATCTCGATGAATCTATTAAAAGCTTTGTATATGGATGGAGAGGCTCCTCCATAATCTCATCTGTAGGGCCTTCCTCAACTAGATATCCCCTTATAATTATCCCAATTCTATTTGCCAAAAAACTTACAACTCTAAGATCATGTGATACAAGGAGATATGTATAGTTCATAGACTCTTGCAGATCTTTCAATAGATATAAAATCTGTGCTTGTGTAACTGTATCTAAACTCGATGTAGGTTCATCTAATAGAACAATCATAGGTTTTGCAGCAAGAGCTCTTGCTATAACAACTCTCTGAAGCATTCCTCCACTAAGCTCATGTGGATACATATCCAAAACATTATTTGGAAGACCTGTTAATGATATCAAGGTCTCAATTATATTTGAGAAATCAGTATTATCTCTTTTTAAAATTCGTAGTGGTTCCAATATGATATCTCTTACTTTCATCTTAGGATTAACAGCTTGAAAAGGATCTTGTGAAACATATCCTATTTTTCTCAAGACCTCTCTTTTCCTCGGATCATCTTTACTAATATCAATATTATCAACTATTATCTCTCCTTTAAGAGGCTTTATAATACCTATTATAGCTTTCAATATCGTACTCTTACCACTACCAGATTCACCAACAAGACCATATACCTCACCTCTATTAACATAAAACGACATATCTTTAACTGCTATAAATATTTCATAACCTATTCCATGCTTCTTAGGAATCTTATAACCAATCCACACATTGTTAAATCTTATTATCTCTCTAGAAATATTCTCCAACATGCAACACCTCTATTATTCACATATCTCATCTCTGGATGGACACTACATTTACCAAATACATATGGACATCTTTCACTATATATACATCCAATACCACTAATCTTCCCACCTATAGACTTCATAAAATTCGACATTCTATCCTTTTTTGAAAGTTTTGAAGCATCTATCAATTCCTGTGTATATGGATGATAAGGTCTTTCAATTAATTCCTTTGTTTCACCAAATTCCAATATATACCCTCTATACATAATAGCTATCTTATCACAAATCTTAGAAGCTAATAAAATATCATGTGTAATCATAATCAACGTTATGTTTCTCTCCCTAACAATTCTACTAATAAGAGTTGCTATAAGCCCTCTTAGATATGCATCCAAACTACTAGTAGGTTCATCAGCAACTATAATCTTTGAATTAAGGGCTATAGCCAATGCTATAATTACCCTCTGTGCCATCCCCCCAGAAAGTTGATGTGGATATCTGTTTAGCACATCTCTTGGAAGCTCTACATAATCGAGAGAACTATAAATAATCCTCCTTATCTCATCCTTCGTGATACCTCTATATCTAGCTCTAATCGCATCAAAAAATATCTCATTTATGGTAATAAATGGGTTTAGTGATGATAAAGGATTTTGCGGAATTCTTACAACAATCTTCCCATGGATATCCCTATAATCTCTCTTTTCATTATCTATAACTATCTTGTCAAAAACCCTTAGAATACCCTTAGAGACAGTATAAGGTGGTAGTAAACCAGCAATAGCATTTCCTAGTGTTGATTTACCACTACCAGATTCACCAACAATACATATAGAGGCACCGATAGGTACATTCATTGATACACCCTTTACTGCCCATAGAACTCCATAGTCAGTCTCATAACCTATTGAAAGATCCTTCATTTCTATAGCAGTACTATCTAGAACCATAATCTCCACCTCCTCCTTATGAGGGGGCTATAGTTTTCGCTAATGCTATCACCTATGAATATTAAGCCTATGGCTAATAACGATATGAAGAGACCTGGGAAGAAGCTAATCCACCAATAGCTTCTAATATATCTAATTCCATAGCCTATTATTAGACCCCAATCTGGAAAATCTATTGAACTTACTGATGAGGCTCCTATAAGGAAATTAATAGATGCTATCTCAATTAGTACTGAACCTGCATCACTAACAGCTTGAACTAGTATTGTAGGTGCAACATTGGGGAAGATATGTCTTAGTACTATATATGATTTCGGATACCCAAATAATTTGCTTAGAACAACAAATTCTAGTTCTCTAACCTGTCTAACTATAACATATGTAAGTCTAGCATACCATGACCACCAAGATAATATTAGTGCTAGTATAACGGATATAAGTCCTCTACCAATAATTGTTATAAATGCTGCCGCCAATAATATTGACGGAACCACAAGAAAAAGTTCTATGATGTATGACAATAAGATTTCTATAGCTCTACCATAGAATCCCGCTATAATACCTAGGAATAGACCTAGAAAAACGCTTACCACTATAACAATTGTAGTTTGTAGCAATGCTGTTGGGGTTCCCATAATAATTCTACTAAGAAGATCTCTCCCCATATCATCTGTACCTAGTAGGTGTTTTATAGATGTACAGCTAAATGGAAGACAAGGTGGAAGACCTACTCTACTCCTAGCCTCTTCCGTAACCAGCCCCATACCCTCATCTGGATATGGTGCTATATAAGAAGAAAATATTGCGATAACTATAATAGGAATTATTATAGCTATACCTACTCTAAACTTGATACTTCTTTTTGCTAGATTCACTATATCTCTATAAAGCTTTACTAACAAATTAAATTTCCTCATAATCTCACCCTAGGATCAATAATTGCTTGAACAATATCGGAAATAGTATTAACAACAATGAATACTATAGTTACGACACTCATCATACCTATTATTAGTGGATAATCATTATATGGTATAGCTTTCACTATAGCACTTCCAATACCTTCTCTACCAAATATACTTTCAACTGTAGCTGCATCAATAATAGTATAAGCAAATATCATTCCAGTCATCTGTATAATGCTAGGTAGAACCCCTCTTAAAGCATATTTAAATAGAATTATTCTTCTAGATATCCCATATGAAATAGCCTGTTTTACATATTCATCATTTAGTCTTTCAGAAAGATTATACCTAATTATTCTACCAATTAAGCTCGCTGGATAGAGTGCTATAACTATTGCTGGTGGTATTAGCCTCCGTAATACATCTAGAAATATATCCAGTCTTCCTGCCAATAAGCTATCTATGGTATAAAAACTTGTAATAGTGTTTATCTCTATAGAGTAGCTAGGGCTTATCCTACCAAAAACATTTATATTGAAATTCTGAAGAATGAGGAAAAATATTATTGCTATCCAAAAACGGGGAATGGATAAGGTTATACACATAAATGTATATAGAGATTCTCCAACATAGCTATCTCTATATAGTGCAGAGTATATTCCAAGTATTAGACTTAGAGGAATAGCGAATAGAAAACCGAAGAATAGCAGTTCTAATGTAGCCATAAGATTTCTAGCTATGACTATGACTACCGGTTGCTTAAACCTTATTGATACTCCCCAATCACCAGCAAAGAATCTAGTTATATGAATAGCTATCTGCATCCATAAGGGTTTATCTAGTCCCAGCTCTTTTACAGCATTCTCTATTGCTTCTTCAGCCTTTAGCCCCCTAGGCCTACCAGCCCATACATAAGCTGGGTTCCCAGGGGCAATATATATCAATATATATGTTACTACTAAAATTCCTATGATTATTGATAGCGATAGAGCTAATCTCTTTAGGATATAGTTTAGTGATATCAGCATCTCTACGCCACTACCTACTGCTTTACCTCTACATATTGGAAGAATATTACATACATATATATTGGATTCAATGCATCTTCCCTAAAACTTATTTTCTCGGGGTCATAGACATATGGCTGTATACTATCACATATATTTATAGCGACAACATCTCTATATATAATAAGCTGTGCCTCTCTATATAGCTCTAGAGCCCTTTCATAATCAACACCCTCAAGCCCTAGTGCAGTATCTATCAAATTATCATATTCGTTATTTATATAGCCACTCCAGTTCCACTCTGTATCATTGCTATGTAATATATATAGATAGTCATATGGTGTTGGATATGTAGGCCACCAATCATTTATTATCATATGCGGTGCTCTTTCAGGATCTGTCCAGACAGAGGAACCTCTCTCCCTAACCTGTTCCCATGGGAGTGCAACTATATCTACATTGATTCCTAGAGACCTTAGAGAGTCTTTGAGGAGGGATGCAAATCTCTCCTCCTCCTCATAGCCAGAGGTAATAACTAGCTCTAATTTTATACTACCAATGTTTAAGGTATTAATAATTTCTCTTGCTTTTGTTATATTGTATTCATATATAAGTCCCTCAACATATCCTGGATATCCATATGGTATTAATCCACTTGCCCTCCTACCATATCCACCAAAAGCAAAATCTATTACTTCATCCCAAGGAATAGCATATGCTATAGCCTTTCTAAACTCTGTTATATTTGTTGGCCATCTTCTCACATTAAACATTAGTATATAGTTGTGAAATGTGGTTTGATTTAATACCTTAAAACCATCCTTCATTAATCTAGGTATATTTGCTTTGACTATATTCATAGCTATATCTATACTACCATCACGTAATCCTAGCTCCTGAGCTGCAGGATCTTCAACAATTTTAATGATTACTATCTCTGGTGCTTTTGAATTATTAATTAAGCTCCATCCCCACCAACCATGGAACTTCTCTAGTATGACCTCAGAATCAGGTTTATACGACTTTATTTTATATGGCCCAGATCCAACATCATTTCCATTTTCAAACCATTGACGTATTTTGGGATCGACCATATCTTCAGCATTGGCATATTCTAAAACTTTATGACTATAGATATAAGCCCCATATGCTGATGATGCTATTAACTGGATGGGGGCAGGATATCTTAGTTTAAACATTACAGTAGTTTCATTAAGTGCAACTATATCATCTATACAGTCCCATATCCAGCCAGGTCCAATACCACTTTTTTCATATATTGCCTTAGTTCTTAGAATACTAAATGCAACAGACTCTGCAGTAAGAGGAGTACCATCATGGAAGTAAACTCCGCTTCTTAGTTTGAATATCCATGTAGTACTATTGATTTGTTCCCAGTGTATTGCGAGAGCAGGTTTAAACTCATTTTTTATAGGATCATAATATAGTAGTGGTTCGTATACATTTCCTAAAACTACTATACCTGTATCAAAATCTATACTTGGATCTATACCGGTTATAGCATCTCTATATGCATATGTGACAACCCTCTTCGTCTCTACAACAACTTGTGTAGTTATGGTAGACATGGGGGTAGATGTTATGGGACTCTCTATTGTTATTGTAGTTTCTGCACTTCTCCTAATCAATTGATAATAGAGAACGGCTCCTATACCTACTACTATCATTATAATTATAATTATAGCTAAATGTATTATTTTCATTGCGGATCGTTATATACGTTATTACACCGCTTTATAAACTATTTACAACAAATGCTATGTAAAAATACAGTATCTAACCTAAGAAACCTCTTATCTTACCTAGTGCTATTATATGAGGTTCTACAGGATTTAGCTCAAGTAGAGATCTATATATATCGTTTCTCTCTGGCTTTATCCCCAGGATATCTAGAGCATTGTTTATCTTCATTATAATTTCCTCATCGAGTCTCTTCATAGCTATTTCAGGATCATAATATTGTGAATCATATTCTATCTCCTTCTTTAGATAGGGTATATACTTAAGAAGTATATCAATTTCATCCCTCTTGTATAGATCTATTATGAAATCTGCATCTAGTAACGTTGGTGGAACCCCTAGGGAATACCATGTAGCTGTATATACAATTGCTCTTGGAGTGTTAAGGACTTTATCCTCAGCCATAAATGTTCTTCCGTAGATTCTCCATGTAATTCTATCTCTAGTCTGTGGAATATATGTAGCATAGCTATTGAGTTTCTCTATATATCTCTTTACTAGAGATCTATACATCAATGTTGAGCGTTCAACCAAATCTAATATCTTAGAATCTATGCTCCTAGGACTACCATCTATATTTTCAATGAGAGTCCTATATACATTGTGATACTCATCAAAAGGTACATCATATCTTATAGCTGATTGTATTGTGACAGTACTATAACCTCTATAGTGCTGAACCTCAAGTTCTACTAACTTTGGATTATTTATACCTCCTCTAAATGGTGGTGATCCCATACCTATAATAATTTTTATATTCTTATTCAGTTCTTTCTCAAGTCTCTTAAGCTCATTTATAGCAAACATTAATGCTAAAGCCGATGCTATATGACCACTTCTTACGGCTGCATCACTTTTACCAAGAAATATCCTTAAAACATCAATATCTATATCAAATCTCTTAAATACATTACATATTGCGAGAACATAGTCATGAATTGTTATAAAACCTGCAGAATCCTCGACCAAAGGTATTAACTGAATAGGTTCATAAGGAATACCCAATTCTTCACTAAGTATTTGGCTCTTCCTCACTATAAGTCTCTGGATAAGTGCAACAACATCAATACTTTCAACCATTGGCAGTATTACCCATTTTACCGCTTGTGTATTTAGAAGTTTATAGGAGTAATAGTTAGCTATAATAGAAGCTTCAAGAGATAGAGACATTCTATCTAAATCTTCAAGTCTTGGATTAGGAATTCTAGGAGTTATATAGAATTTCTCACCTACTGCTATCCCAAGCTGAGAAGCTCTAACTACTATATCCTTTGGCTGAGCATAAGGTGTTAACTTTCCCTCATAGTCTACCATAACCTCATCACATCTATACATAGAAAAACCTTGAACAGCTTCATCAACCTCCTCTTGAGCTGTTATCTTTACTGTTGAATCTGGGTGCTGAGTACACATTAGCTTTGGTATATAGTTGGGAGCCACTTTGAACACCCGAACCTAGTTATGGTTAGCTATATTTAAGACTTTAACCAGTATTATCTTTTTTAACAATCTAAACCTGTTTATAAGCTATACCTAATAATGGTATCAGGATCCTTTAGAGCATGACCAGTAGCAATAAGTACAACAGTACTATTTCTCTCTATAATACCATTGTTATATGCTTTAATAAGTCCAGCTAGAGTAGTAGCACTTGCTGGTTCTACACCTATACCCTCAAATCTTGCTAGAATCTTTATAGACTCTAAAATCTCTTCATCAGTTACAGAAATAAATGTCCCCTTGGACTCTCTAACAGCTCTCACTGCCTTCATCCAGTTAACAGGCCTACCTATTCTTATAGCAGATGCTATTGTCATAGGCTTCTCAATAAACTGAGGTGTATCTAGACCTCTACTCCATGCACTAGCAAGAGGTGCTGCACCCTCTGCCTGTATTCCTATCATCCTTGGCAACTCTCTTATCAATCCATATCTATACAGCTCTTTAAAGCCCTTCCAAATAGCAGATATATTACCAGCATTCCCAACAGGTACAATAACAGCGTCAGGAACAATTCCAAGCTCATCAACAACCTCAAAAGCTATAGTCTTCTGACCCTCTAATCTCCATGGATTATAAGAGTTTAGCGGATAGAGATCCCTTGAATTAGAGCTAGTAACATTCATAAACACCTCCTCTAGAGCATCATCAAACGTACCATCCAATTCCATAACCTCTGCCCCATGAAGAAGTGCTTGAGCTATCTTACCCTTTGCAACACCTCCCTTAGGCAATACAACAATACATTTAATACCAGCTCTAGCAGCATAAGCAGCTGCTGAAGCTGCTGTATTTCCAGTACTTGCAACTATAACACCTTTTACCCCTATATACTTAGCTATAGTTACCCCTACAGTCATCCCCCTATCTTTAAAACTCCCAGTTGGATTTGCACCCTCAAACTTAACATAAGCCTCTATACCATTGATATTTAGAGCCTCCATAACCCTACTAAGCTTTATTAATGGTGTTCCTCCCTCTCCCATAGTAATAGGTTTAATATCATTACCCAATGGAAGTAACTCCTTATATTTCCATACACCCATCCTTCTATTAGCAATAGATCTAAAATCAACCTCTATGTTGCTTGGCATCTCTACTTCTAGTAAACCTCTACAACGGGGGCATATGAAAAGCCATGGATCTGCTTCATATATAGATCCACAATTTATACATCTAAGTAATACATTTTCTTTAAATAACCTAGACTTATGTTTATTTATGTTTCCAAGACATCCACCTAAGGACTATCTCTAATTATCTAGAAATAAAAATCTTTTGTATAATAACCATGTTAAATGATGTCTATGAACTTTTAATAATATCTATAATTGTATTGGCAATATCCATAGTTTTAAAAGATCCTCCAAGATCTGGTGTAAGAAGTTTTTTCTCCTCGATAACAATATTTATAGCTTCATCAATTTTTTTAGCATAGAGAATAAGTCTCTGATCACCATGTTTATGACCTAAGTATTCCAACATCATTTTAGCTGATAATATCTCTCCAATAGGATTTGCAATACCTTTACCAGCTATATCAAATGCAACTCCATGTACAGGTTCAAAAACACCTATACTTTCACCTATTTGTGCAGATCCACATAGACCAAGACTGCCAACCATACCTGCTAAAAGATCTGCAAGAATATCTCCATAGAGATTTGGTGTAACTAAAACCTGTATCTTCTCTGGATTCTTAACAATTGTATATGCAGCTGTATCCACAATAATTTCATCAGCTACTATATTAGGATACCTCTTAGCAACTCTAAAGAACACATCTCTAAATAGACCATCGGAAATCTTTAGAATATTAGCTTTATGAACAACTGTTACCTTCTTAAAGCCGTGGTCTTCTGCATATTTAAATGCGTATTCAGCTACTCTCTCAGTTTCGCGTTCTGAAATTATTCTTAGTGCTATTGCAGTTCTATTGTATTCTCCCTCTATACCGACATAGACATCCTCTAGATTTTCTCTCACTATAACTATATTGAAGTTCCTTAGAGATATACCTCTATAGCTTTTAAATGGTCTTATATTAGCATATAGATCAAGCTCCCTTCTAATCAATACATTTACGCTTTTGAATTCTATTGCTCCTGGAGGTGTATAGAGAGGTCCCTTTAATATTGCATCTAGTTCTTTAACCTTATCTATAAAATCTTCCTCTATGCCCCTCCCAGACTTCTTATAATATGTATAACCAGCTTCTATCTTTATATATTCAAGATCTAGTGGAAGATGATTCAATATGTGGAGAGTTGCAGATACTATCTCTGGTCCAATACCATCTCCTTCTATAACCCCTATTCTATATTTCTTTGCCAAGGAGGTACACCATATCTCTTTATATAGCTGACTATGCCATTGTTTAACAATATCAATTCTATCTCTTTTGGATATGGAGCAAATCTCTCCTGGAAATTCTTAGAAACATTTATAGCATATCCATTAACTAGATCTACTTCAATTATATCTCCACTCTCCGTTACATCAGACAGTCTCTGAAGTACTATTACAGGTAGACCTATATTTATAGCATTCCTATAGAATATATGGGCAAAGCTTTTAGCTATTATAGCTGATATTCCAGCCATCTTAATTAGTCTTGGTGCTTGCTCTCTACTCGATCCTTTACCAAAGTTTCTCCCAGCAACTATTATATCCCCTGGAGATACCTTCTTATAGAATTCCGGTATTACCTCTTCAAAGAGATGTGGAAGCATCTTCGATATATCGTCTATAGCTTCAAACTTGTATTTACCAGAGATTATATGATCTGTACTAATGTTATCGCCTAGCTTCCAACATTTTCCACGTATCTTCATATATCTATACACCCTAAGAAAGATATTTCCTAGGATCTGTAATTCTCCCCTCTATAGCTGAGGCTGCAGCTGTTGCAGGTGATGATAAATATACCTTACTATTCTTGTGACCCATTCTACCAGTGAAATTCCTATTCGTTGTAGCTATAGCAACTTCGTTTTCAGCTAATATACCCATGTGTGCTCCAACACATGGGCCACAGGTTGGTGGAGCAATAACACAGTTGGCTTCTGTAAGTATATCTATAATCCCCCTCCTAAGTGCCTCTAGATAGATTTTTCTTGATGCTGGAGAAACAATACATCTAATACCCTCTCTAACCTTTCTCCCCTTCATAATCCTTGCAGCTATTTCAAGATCCTCAAGTCTTCCATTTGTACAAGAACCTATGAATACCTGGTCTATCTCTATACCTTCAACCTCTGCAACACTCTTAACATTATCTACATCGGGTGGTGCAGATACTACAGGCCCTATTTTCTGTACCTCTACATCCATTTCATCAACAAAATCCTTACTACTTGGACTATAATCTACATATCTATAGATACTATATCCATTAGATTCTAACCACTGTATAGCTCTCTCATCAAGAGGTATAATAGCAGATTCTGCACTCATCTCTGTACACATATTTGTAAGAGTCATTCTAGCATCTATACTCAGCTCCTTAATTGTATCACCATGGAATTCTACAGCTCTTCCTATCATACCATCACTTCCAACAGTTCCAATAATACTCAAAATTATATCCTTACTCATAACACCTCTAGGAACTTTACCAATCAATCTAATTCTAAAGGTCTCTGGAACCTTGATCCATGTCTTTCCATAGACAATGCCTATAGCAGCATCAGTACTCCCAACACCTAATGCATATATACCTAGAGCTCCTATTGTTGGTGTATGGCTATCAGCTCCAATAACTATCATACCCGGTCTAACTATACCATCCTCTACAACAACTTGGTGACTTATGCCATAACCAACATCAAAGAGCTTTATATTGAACTTTCTACAGAATCTTCTCATCTCTCTATGCACAGTTGCTGCAGCGACGTGTGGTGCTGGAGATGAGTGGTCTATGAAGAAATAGGTTCTATTCCATGCCTCTAGTCTATCTGCATTAAGTTCTTTCTCTATGACATTAATCACTAGTGGAGCTGTTCCATCCTGGGCATATATAGCATCAATCTCTGTTACAACTATTTCTCCAGGTGTTACATCTCTTCCTATAGCCTTAGATATAATCCTATCTATCAGCCCCATAAAAATCACTTTCACAACTAGAAAATTGTAGAGGGTTTATAAGTAGATAACCATTATCTAGCTACATCAGGAAAATACTTACGTACAATCTCCATCATCTCTTCATTTGTCAAAGGCTCTGTTCTATTCGTCCTATGGAATAGCTCTATAATCTCATTATATATAGATACAACCCTTGGATCATCCTTTGAGATTCCATCATAACCTAGATAGTTTCTTATCCAGATCACAATTGCTGATCTACCAGAGTATGGCGTTATAGCTACAGAGTATGGTAATCCTAATACCTCCATAGGATCAAAAGGTAGGTATACCTCTGGATTCTTTAATAAACCATCCGCATGTATTCCTGCCTTAGTTCTAAAAGCATTCTTTCCTATAATTGGATAATGTTCAAGAGTCTTCATACCCATTTTCTCAAAGAGCTCTGGTATTCTTGATAATGCCTTTAGATTTATTCCATTCCTCCCCCTTATCCCTGCATAGTGTATAGCCATAACCTCTAGAGGACAGTTGCCAGCTCTCTCACCAATACCGAGGAGAGTACAGTTAGATGCTGCTGCTCCATATAGCCATGCAGCTATATGATTTGCTACCACCATACCAAAGTCGTTATGGCCGTGAAACTCTATGTATTCCTGAGGTAAACCTGTTTCCCTTCTAATTATTCTTACTATTGATGGTATTCCTCTTGGTAGAGGAACCTCTGGAAAAGGTAGCCCAAGGCCTAGAGTATCTGGCAATTTTATTCTTACTGGAACTCTATACTTTTCACTAAGCTCTATCAACCTTCTTACAAATGGAACAGCTACACCATATATATCAGCTCTAGTTATATCTTCTAAAGAACATCTTACAATAATACCATTACTCATAGCCTTCTCAACAACACTTAGATACTTCTCCAAAACCTCTCTCCTAGATAAACCAAACTTATATCTAATGTGGTAGTCAGATATAGAAGTTAGAATAACAGTTTCATCAAGACCCATATCTAGGACAAGCTGAAGATCAGAGAAGGTAGCTCGAATCCACCCAATAACCTTTGGATACTTGTATCCATATGAGAGAAGAGTTCGTGCAATCTCTCTATCCTTCTCAGTATATAGGAAAACCTCAGTACTTTGAATAGCACCAGCACCACCAATATCAGCTAATAGCTCATATATCTTAACAGCTTCATCTAATGTAAAAACCCTCCAACCCTGTTGACCGTCCCGCAATGTTGTATCTGTTAAATAGATTTTCTGTAGATTTTCCTCAAGTTCACTACTATCAACAATGAACCTAGGTACATCTCTAAACGGATATATATCTCTATAGTATATACCACCATTATTATCTAGAGACATCCTATCAACACCTACTAGCTAATCTAATGGTATTAAACTAGGACAAATCTTATATCTATACCCTGCAATATTCATGAACATCTTATTAACATTTAATGGTGCTACCCCGAAACTAGCTTGCCATTGCTATGTATTCTAAGAGCACTAGAATCAGACTGCAATATAGTTTTGAAGTTATTCCTATAGTGATATGGTAATTATAGTATTAACTAGTTTAAACACTATTTACACATTAAATTTATATACCCGAGCTCTACAATCTTTAGCATGTTTGGTGGTGTATTTTTGTCGGAAGGATTAAGATCCTTATAATAGATAGAGTCTCAGAGAAGTTTGTTAAACAGCTAGCTGATAAAGGTTTTGATATAGATTATAGACCTGGTATAAATAGAGAAGAATTAGAGAATATCATCAGCAATTATAATATCCTCGTATTTAGGAGTAGAATGAAGATTGATAGAGATCTTATAGATAAAGGCCATAACCTTAGGATCCTTGCAAGATATGGCATAGGTCTTGATAATGTTGATATAGACTATGCTATTAAGAAGGGTATAGCTGTTGTTAATGCTCCAAATGCTTCAACAATAAGTGTTGCTGAACTAACCCTAGGCTTAATTATAATGATCTTCAGAAATCTGTATAACTATATAGAACATGTTAAAAGGGGTTTATGGCCCAAGGGAAAATTTATTGGAAGAGAGCTTTATGGCAAAAACCTTGGAATTGTAGGTTATGGTAGAATCGGTAGTAGGGTTGCACACTATGGTAGAGCCCTAGGAATGAATGTCTATGTCTATGATATTAGAGATGTCAGAAATGATGTGGAGAAGATTGGTGGGAAACAGGTAGAATTTGATGAGCTTTTAGAGGTAAGCGATGTTATATCACTTCATGTACCATTAACACCATTAACATATCATATGATTAACGATAATGTTTTGAATAAGGTTAGGGATGGATGTGTGATAGTAAATACTAGTAGGGGTGAGGTTATAGATACTTATGCACTGATAAAACATTTAGATAGACTTGGTGGTGTAGCTCTTGATGTTCTTGAACAAGAGCCTCCTAGAGATGAAATACTATTCCAGTTAATCCACCATCCAAAGGTTATAGTAACACCACATATAGGTGCAGAGACTGTCGAAGCTATGGATAGAATTGCAGATGAGCTATACAACTCAATTATGGAGGTGATAGATTGGCTATGAAGTACTTAACCCCAGGACCCGTTCAATTACCTAAAATGGTTATAGATGCTATTGCTAGACAGCCACAGTTTCATAGAACAGATGAATTTAGAGCTACTATGAGAATGGTGTTAGAGAAGCTTTCAAAGGTATATCCATATGGACAACCCATAGTTATGCCCGGAACAGGGACCTTTGCTGTTGATGTAATGGTATATAACTATATTGAGCCAGGAGATAATGTATTGGTTATATCTATGGGAGAGTTTGGAGAGAGACTTTCAGATTCTATAGAATCTAGAGGAGCTAAAGTAATTAAACTTGAGTATGAAATAGGTGGTGCACCATCCCTAGATGTTGTTGAAGATACTGCCAAGAAATATGACAATATTAGTGCAATAGCAGTTGTACATAATGAGACAAGTGCTGGTGTTACATATAGATATATCGAGAAGCTTCAAGATGTTGCCTATTCAGTTGGAGCTATACTACTTGTCGATAGTGTTTCAGCACTTCCAGCAGAGCCAATAAAAAGTAGAGTTGATGTAATTGCAACAGCCTCCCAAAAAGCTTTCCTTGCACCACCTGGTGCAGCAATTCTATACGTATCTAGAGAGCCTAGAGCAAAGACCCGTATCCCTCCCTCAATGGATTTAACCAGATATTTAAAAGGAATTCATATAGGTGATACCCCATATACACCTCCAATCAATGTCGTCTACGGACTTGATGCCTCCCTTGACTATATATTGGGTATGGGTATAGATCAATACCATGCTGTACACAGAGAAAGAGCATATATATTATATACAGGTTTGAAGTTAAAACCTGTACCGAGAGATCCATATCTATGGAGCTATACAGTTACAGCATTCTATACAGAGAAAGGGGCTGGATATATAGTTAGAGAGCTGAAAAAACATGGATATGTAATTGCCAGTGGTATGGGGAGATATAAGGATTCCATTATCAGGATAGGTGTTATGGGTGATATAGCTAGGGAGGATCTCGAAAAGGTTGTTGAGGTTGTGAATAGTCTTGTGGATCAATAAAGGGTTATGTAAACTCTGTTTGATATACTCTAGAGTAAAAGATCTAATCAACTTTGGTAAGGAGGATGAAATACCGAATATGTTGAGAAAATTAGCAGAAATTACAGAGGATTATCATAGTAGGACTCTCTCCTTTGTAGAAGCATTTGAATATGTAAAGAAGATAGTGGGTGTTCCAGATCCATACTATAAATTAAAGCTAGAGCTAAAGGCGATAGGAAGAAGTCTTGTTACCGAAGTAGAGAGATATCTATCATCAGTAAACTGGGATATGAGGGAGGCTCTTAGAATATCTGCAGCTGCAAATATCCTTGACACTAGTGTCCTAGGCTTTGAGCCTAAAGATCTTAGAGAAGCTATATGGGATAAACCAGCTATAGAGGAGTCCATCAATATCCCAAGGGATTCAACAATATATCTAGTACTAGATAATGCTGGTGAAGCAGAGATAGACATGCTACTTGCAAAAACTCTTAAGATGCATGGATATAGAGTTGTTATTGCTGTTAGAAGGAATAGCTATGAGATAGATGTTACTAGAGATGATATCGATAGAGAATTTGAGATTCTTGAAACACCCTCTAGCATATCTCCAATAATGTATCTAGACGGCGGATTTATAATTGCTAAGGGTATAGCAAATGCAGAAGCATATATAGAGTTTGGAAAACAACCCTCTATCCATCTATTAAGAGCTAAATGTGATGTTATAGCAAATCTCTTCAATGTTAAAAAGAATTCCATATTAATAGTTTCTGGAGATACTATTAAAAACAAGTTTAGACAATACAATGGTTTATAGGAGATAGCGCCATACGCCTCTCCCCCTATAGTTGAATATTACAGTTTTATATGTGGAGACTTGTTCTATAGAGTATCCTATTCCCTCTCTACCAATACCAGATTCCTTTCTACCACCAAATGGGTAGTAACCAACACCATGTCTCGGCATATCATTTATATATACTGCACCAAATTCTAGATATCTCACAAGTCTTCTAATTCTCTCAAGATCTCTGCCAAATATTGCTACATCTAAACCATATCTCCTTCCATTTGCGATAGAGATAGCTTCATCAAGATCCTTGAAAGGTGTTATTATTGCTACAGGTGCAAATACTTCATCACGATAGAGCTTTAGCTGTTTTAATACATCCTTATCCAGTACTTCTAACAATGTAGGTTCAACATATGTTGCCCCCAGTCTTCTACCACCATAGAGAATCTTTGCACCTTTTTCAACAGCTTCTCTTACCGCTTCAAGCATAGTGTCTACAGCTTTAGTATCTATTAATGGTCCCATCTGTACATCTTCATTCCTAGGATCTCCGACCTTAACCTTAGAAAGTTCTTCGATAATCTTAGCTTTGAACTCGTCATATATAGGCTCCTCAACCAGTATCAATTTTATTGCATCACATCTTTGACCTGCATAACTGTATATTCCTGCAGCAACCTTCTTAGCAGCATCATCTATAGCAGCATCTCTAAGTACTATTGCAGGATCTCCACCGCCAAGCTCCATAATATATTGTTTTATACCCCCAATTTGAAGTATATGTTTACCCGTATCGCTATTTCCTGTAAAGCTTATGACACTAATTCTCCTATCAGAAACAAGTCTATCGCTCTCCTTTCCAGGGACTGTAAGTACTGCCAATGATTCCTTTGGAAAACCAGCTTCTTGAGCTATTCTAGCAAATAGTATTACTGGTATGGGATCTGCTGAAGGAGGTTTAATTACAACAGCATTTCCTGCAACTACACTATAAGTAAATTTGGAGACTGTATCAAATAGTGGATAGTTAAACGGAATTATAGCTAGAACTATGCCATAAGGCTCTCTTTCAACAATACCCTCAGTCTCAATTGTTGTTGGATCCCAGTCACCTGGAATATATTCACCAAATATTTTTCTTGCATCTAGATCCGCTCTCCTCAACCTATCAATACTAGCATTTAGTTCGCCCACAGCCTGCTGCCTTGTTTTACCAGTATTCGCTATAAGAACCTCTATGAAATCCTCAGAATATTTTTGAAGTAGATCAGCAATCTTATTAAGTATCTCAACCCTCTTCCAACCAGGAATATCCCTAATGCTCCACCTACCAATATTATAGACAATATCTAAAGCCTTATCGATTTCATCCCAAGAAAGTTTGGGTACTCTAGCAATTATGCTTCCATCAATCGGAGTTTTTACCTCTATATACTCCTTACTATCAATCCACTCGCCAACTACATATGTCTTAAAGTTGTATACACCATCTGTAGCTACATAGATATTGTTGAATATATCTCCCCTAAGTTTAAACAACATCTCACACCTCTAACAACTATATAGAGGTATAATCTAATAAAGATATCTGTAGTGACGCACTAGTATAATTCTAACTATATAGTATAGCTAAACTGTACAGTGTTACAATTATATACCTAATTCTTTCAATATCCAATCAATAGCATCTACAAATCTATCTATATCACTATAATCGTTATAGATATAGAAACTTATTCTATCACTACCTTTATTCAAACCTAGATACCGATGAAGTGGTTGTGCACAGTGAAATCCTGCTCTAATTGCTATATTCTTTGTAGATAGCATATATGCTAAAACCTGTGGATCTAGTCCTTGTAGTACAAATGAAATTATTCCAGATTTCTTTGCAATATCTTTAGATCCTAATATAGTAATTTTTTCGTTGTATTCCTCTAGTCTTTTAATGGTGTATCTAGCTAATTCTTTTTCATGGAGATCTATATTATTTAGATCTATCCTAATTAGATATCTAATAGCTTCTACAAGACCTACAGCATCGGCGACATTTGCAGTTCCAGGCTCGAATTTCCATGGAAGATCATTGAGAACTATATTCTTCTTAACAATATTGCTATCCCTAATTGCTATATCTACAGATTTCACCATATCTCCGCCATAAAATGGGGGATCCATATCCATTAAAATATCTTTTCTACCCCATAGAACCCCTATACCCATGGGACCGAGCATCTTATGACCACTAAATACTAGAAAGTCTATGTCTAAAGCTTTCACATCTATTGGTATATGTGGTACTGATTGAGCACCATCAACAACTACTATTGCGCCGACTCTATGAGCTATAGAGGCTATTTTCTTAACATCATTTATAACTCCAAGTACATTTGAGACGTGTGTAATACTTACAACTTTTGTCTTCTCATTTACAATATTCTCAAGCTCTCTATAATCCATCTCTCCATTCTCATCAACTCTAACTATTCTTATAGAAGCATTTCTCAACTCTGCTATTCTCATCCATGGAAGCATATTACTATGGTGTTCAGCTATAGAAATCACAATTTCATCCCCTGGCTGTAGATAGTTTAATCCTATGGAATATGCCAATAGATTTAGAGATTCTGTAGAATTTCTTGTAAATATGACCTCCTCCCAGCTATAGGCATTAATAAACTTTGCAACTACTTCATGAGCATCCTCATATATTTCTGTTGCTTTTTGACTTAAATCATATAGACCTCTATGGATATTTGCATTAAAATTCTCATAGAAATTCCTTATAGCTTCAATAACCACCCTAGGTTTGTGTGTTGTAGCAGCATTATCTAGATATACAAGATCTGGATACCTCCTAAATATAGGGAAATCCTCCCTAATACTACTAACATCTAAAACCAAATGAATACACCATCTAGTAGAACTATATTTTAAACACTGGTTTTATATTTAGATACAGAAAGATACACAGTTCAATACTATAGTACTACAGAAATATGTTCACTAATGGTAATGAGTATCTAGAGAAAAGCTTATTAATCTGATTATAACGGTGTTATAGTGGTGGTCAAAATTTGTGTTGTCAAATCTTCGAAATAGTTTTTGGCAGATAGATGTAGTTGATATAAGTGAACTGAAGCCTCATGAAGAAACATACATAGAACATGTATATAGACTTCTAAGAGATATACTAGATAAAGGATATATAGAGAGACCTATACTAGTAGATATAAATTCTATGACTATTCTTGATGGGCATCACAGAGTTGTTGCTCTTAAATATCTTAATAGAAGGAGAATACCTGTAGTCCTTATAGACTATCTAGATGATAATGTAGTTAAGGTCTATAGCTGGAGGAGTGGATATATGGTTACAAAATATGATGTTTTATATAGAGCTAAAAGAGGGTTGCTATATCCTCCAAAAACATCTAGACATGTAACATCTTTTGAGATCCCTAGAATAGATATAGATATATCGCTACTATAGGGTGTTGTATATGAGGTTGATTCCAATAGACTCTATTGTTATTGATGAAGATATAGATCTAGACACATTTATCTCCTTATCAGGTGAGATACTTAGGAAGGGAGGTGTGGATAGAAGTGTGGTTGTTGACCATAATCTTAGGGTTGTAGATGAAAAACCTCTGGCTATAACTCTAAAGAAGCTTGGTGTAAAATATATACCTGTATCAGAAGATTATAGTGAAAACACTTTTGTTTCACTAGAATCCCTAGGGTTTTTCGATGATGTAAAACCAAGTGTCATGAGGGTATTTAGAGATACAGAGGAGCTCCTCTATAGAAATTGGCCTACACCTCTAGTTATGCTAAAGAGCCTCTCCACTAAGGATATAAGGGTTTGGGCTAAGCTCGAAGGCTTTAATCCATATAGTATGAGCGTAAAGGATCGTATTGGCTGGTATATGTATAGAAAAGCTATTGATAGAAATGGTAGTAGACCTTTAAAACTACTTGTAGAGTCTACATCTACAAATACAGGTTTAGCTATAGCAGCTATGTGTGCTATCCATGGATCAAAACTAAGGGCATATATACCATCAACAGTTTCAAAAACAGGTGAGCTATTGCTAAAGATTTTCGGTGTAGATGTTATAAGATCACAAAAAGCATTGACTGTAGAGCTTATCGATGATGTCGATAAAATTGCTAGAGAGGAAAATGCTGTCCACCTAAATCAGTTCCACAACGATGCAAACTTCGAGGTCCACCTAAGATATACTGCAAAGGAGTTAGAGCTCCAAATTAGAGAAGCAGGAATAAGATTGAGAGGCATTGTTGGTGGTCTCGGTACCTCTGGCCACATGTCGGCAATCTCACACTATTTCAAGAATAGATTTAGCAATGTTAAGATCTATGGAGTTGTTCCCAAAGAGGGTACTTCTATCCAAGGTATTAGAAGAGTTGAAAGTGGTATGAAATGGATACATAAAGTGGTATTCGATAGAATCGTCGATGTAGATCCCGATGATGCTGCAAAAACTGTTATCGATATAGCTAGAAGAGAAGGTATACTCATAGGTCTTAGTAGTGGGGCTGTAGCCTATGGATTCAAAACTCTTCTCATAGAGGGATACATAGATGAAGGTGACTATATACTGATATTCCCAGACCATGGATTTAAATATGTTGAACAGCTACAGAGATATATCTAGGTCAAGTCTGTTCTGATCTTGTGTTTCTACAATATTTCTTGACAATATCTATTAATTCATCTTTACTTCTAATCCTTGCCAATATATTTTTAATTCCTTCAACTCTTGCAGCCTCTATCAAAGCTATAGTTGTATTACATCCACTTTGTTCCAATACCTTGAGTCTAGACAATAAAACATTCTGGATATACTCACCAAATTTTGCATCTATAGAATCCGCGAGATGCATCACAAGACCCTCTATAGTTGTTATAGGAGCTATACCATGAACCTCACTAACAACTCTTATTATATCATCTCTAGCTCCTCTTTTAGCTAATTCAGCTACAATAGCATAGTCATGACTTAGATACCAATCCTCTCTAGGTTTATATCCACCTCCAACAACATCTCTTTCATATTGATAATACTTATATATATCGTGGAGAATAGCTGCTGCTAATACTAAATCTCTATCAGCCTTAACATTATAAATACTTTCAAAGATATCTACCAATGCTTCAGCTATCCTAGCAACAGCTAGGGTATGTATCACCAGCCCCCCAGAAAACATATGGTGTTTTCTAGGAGCTGCAGGAGACTCCTCAATACTTATAGAGGGTTCTACAGATGATATTGACAATCTAGGATTCCTCAATATATCAATAACTAATTGCTTCAAATCATTCCTATTAATCCTATTAGCTAACTCTATAAGCATATCGAGACTCATAATAATCACCTCTGTACACTAATCTATTATCACCCCATAAATATATCTCTCATGAATCTAACAATCCTCATCAGATCCTAAAACCTTCCTAACACCAATATTATCATAAAAGTAGAAACAAGCTCTCTTCCATAGAGATTATGTGTTGCCAACACAGTACTTAAAATAATATATTTCTGTAATGAAGAAGCTGTTATTCACGGATCATATACTACTCCTATTCTGTGGTCATATATATTTATCAGTTTTGAAAACGATATATTCTTAGGGATTTCTATGAATATTAGGATTTTGGAGAGGAAACAGGTTGGAGAGCTATTTGGTGTTAAGCTATGTATAGAGCTTGGGGATAAAGAGTTCTATATAGATATAGATAATTTATCTAGAGTTGTTAAGGATGTTAGAGGTTATGAGAAGGATAATAGCATAGTTATTGAGTTGATAGATGAAAATGGAAATGGTTTTGGATGTTGTATTATAGATAAAAGTCATTTTGAGAGAGGATGTATGGAATGTAAAAGTTTGTTGTTACCAAAGAGTTGATAAGTTGATCGCAATACTTATTTGGTGCATAGAATGATTGAGATGTATAAAATTTTTATTAGTTAAAGTAGCATTAGTTTTACAAATACTTGGTGATATAGTTTTGTGGGAATATAGATATAGCTATTCAGCTAGAGAGTTTCTAGATATAACTATTTCGTGGCTTATTGCAACAATAGCATTCTCATTTAGATATATACTAGTAGGAGATCTCTATAGGCTTTTTATCAATTCTATAGCTGTATTCCTCGGTTTTGTACTTCACGAACTTGCACATAGATGGACTGCTAGAAGATATGGGTGTATAGCTTTTTATAGAGCTTGGTATCTAGGACTCCTCATAGCATTGATAGTAGCTATAGCAAGCAGAGGAGTATTTGTGTTTATAGCTCCTGGAGCTGTAATGATATATTCTCCATGGCTCAGCCCATCACTTGAAGCATCAATAGCTCTAAGTGGACCTTATGCAAATATAGCTATAGCCTTAATATCTATGATATTAGTTGTCATTACTAATAGAATTGAGATGAAAATAATAACTGATATCAATATCTGGTTAGCACTCTTTAATCTACTTCCTATTCCACCTCTAGATGGATATAAAGCTCTTAGAGGCTCTATAATCCGATGGATAATAGCCTTTGCTATAGCTATAGCTTTAATGATAATAAGTACGAGATTCTTCTAATGTGAAAGAGATGAACATCTAAACGAGAATTCTTCCATGGGATTAGAATGAAATTAAAGAATATCATAGCTCCATTATAATTAACACAAATTCTTACCTCAATATAGGGTCTCTGACAAAGGCTAGATATAGGTTCTCAGAAATGTGGTTTTGAGCTAAGACCGCCGCATTATGGATATAATGCTAAACATTTGTAACTTCTTGTTAAACAATAATCCTTGGGATATGGTTCAGAGAGTTTTGGAGTATTCCCTCCGGTATTCTTAGGTGTGAGCTTAATCATGATGATCTTGATAAACTTGATTTAGATGATAATATTATTGATGGTTTTCCTAGGTCATCAATTGAACGACCTCCACATGCAACTATATATAGAGTTGGACAAGACAATGCACTACTTCACCTGATAATGTATTATGACTAAAAATAGTATCAGTGTGTAAGACACCTTTATACACCTAAAAATATTGTTTTCAGCTATGTGAATACAAATTACTCTATTTGGTTATATAGTCTAAAATCTGATTGAGATTTTTGTCAATGACAGATTCATGGATGTCTTCTCTAGGTTCAATACTAATTACATTATCAGGCTGTAGTTCATTTACAATATACATTGACTTATATCCTCTACTACCATACTTCTCAAATACCTTTCTAAAAAGACTGTAAATCTTATTGACATCTCTATATATCATTACAGCTCCAGGAGATGCGATAACAATTCCATCGACATTCTCCAGAAGAGATGCATATGGAGTTATTGCATCATTAAATGACTCTATGATAACAATATCACTATTCTTAGCTATAGTGTCTAGACATATATTAAGGTCTTTCTCAATACTAGTATCTGTAATCCTATTAATAAAGCTGTATAGATCTAATCTCTTTGCATTTAAGGTTTGTGAAAGCTCTATTATCTTACTCCTTAGACTTAAGGTTATTCTATCTAGATTTTCCCAAAATAGATAATGTATACTTTCTCCAGATAAACAACTACTTATTCTTCCAAGAATCATTTGTTTATACTGATCCTCTAGATCCATTAAATATTCTTCTATCTTCAAATCTCTTATATAGCTTGCTACTTCTGGAGGTGCTAATAAGATGTCTATAGGATTCATAAAAGGAATTATCTCCTTGCCCATTCCTAGAATACTTATATAGTTAAAAACATCCTCCCCTACAAGTATTCCAAGCTTTTTGCTAATCACAACAGTTTTATATTGTGTCCATGCATTGTGACCAGCAATAGGTTTATATATACCTACCCTATGGCCATATCCTTTTAGTCTTTTTGCTAGAGATATAGCTAACCATGTCTTACCCGAGTCATATACTAATAAACCTGATATTAGTATCTTCACCATATTATCACATAATCAGATTTATTTTGTGTTTCCAAAAATCTTTATTTACTCTCTAGAGAAAATCTATTTCTGGGGTTAGGATATGAGTATAGTTGTTATTAAAAGGGATGGATCAAAAGAAGAATTTATACCTGAAAAGATAGTTGTTAGTTGTCTTAAGGCAGGAGCCCCTGTAGATGTTGCACGAAAAATTGCAAAGATTGTTGAGGCTAAACTACTTGAACAAAATGTTAAGGAAGTTTCTGCTAGAGAGCTTACAAGAATGATTTTAAACCTTCTGAAGAAGGAGAATGAGGAATGGTATAAAAATTGGATAATATTTGATAGAGCAATAAAAAGGAGGAAGACTGAAGAAGAACTCTCACAACAATAAATCATTCCATAATTTTTTATCTTGCAAAATAAATATTTTATCTCAGAAAATCTGTTCTATGACATCTCTAGTGTGGGAAATGACCTTAAGAGGATATAATCCTATAGAACTAGGAGAGAAAGTTAGTAGGATTGTTTGCAGAGATATTGATGGTATTGAGTATAGGAAGTATTATAGATTTCGTGGAGGAAGATGGTATGGAGGTATAGCAACAGCAGATTGTGTAGGATGTAATCTTAGATGCGGCTTCTGTTGGTCATGGAGAAGTGGAAGCCATGTTATAGATGTTGGAAAATTTTATAGCTCTCAAGAGGTTTCAACAATTCTCATCTCTATCGCTAGGGAGAAGGGCTATAACTATGTTAGAATAAGTGGAGGAGAACCAACACTCTGTTTTAATCATTTAATTGATGTTATAAGCAATATTCCACAGAGAATAACATTTATTCTTGAAACAAACGGTATACTTCTAGGATATGATAAGAACCTTGTATATAGATTAGCTGAATATAGAAATATAGTTATAAGAGTTTCTCTAAAAGGAACAACACCTGAGGAATTTCATATGCTTACAAAAGCAGATCCAATATTCTTTGAATATCAATTAAATGCCCTAAGTAATTTACTAGATGCAGGTCTTGAACCTGGAAGAGATTTCTATCCTGCAATAATGCTTAGTTTTAGCTCTGAAGAGAATATAAGATTATTGTTAAAGAGATTAGAAGAGATACACCCAGAACTTACAAGATCTATAGATCCTGAATATGTAATACTCTATCCACATGTAAAAGAACTTTTAAGAAGAACAGGTTTAAAACCTAGAAAAGCTTTTGATCCTAACAATATTCCTGAATATATGATATAGATGATGAAGAAGAGCCGAATGTGAATAGATGATCTAATTATCCTCGACTGAAAATATAAATTCTGTACCCTATTTTATAGTACAAGGGATTCTATGATGAGTTCGCCAGTGTCTGAATAGTGATGAATACTCACCCTCCTGATTAGGATATGAATTTTTAAGTTTGATATTCAATATCACTATGTCATGAAAAGGCTATTATATGCTGATGGCCATCTACACACAAATCCTGTGTATGGCCTTGGAGCAGAGAAGATATTGAGTAGGTTTAGGGAAAGGGGAGGCTGGTTCGCGGTTCTAGTGTCACTAGGTCCTCATCACTATGGGCTTGAGGAGAATTATGATGGGTTTATTAAATCTATAGAGATTTTAGTTAATGAATGTAGAATTGCTAGAAGTATCGGTATTAAAACAATATGTATAGCTGGTATACATCCAGCAGATATTGATAAACTTATTGGTAGAGATAGACATAGAGGAAGAGAGATACTAGAACTTATAATGAAGGTTGTAGACTATATAGCTAAGCTCATTAAGGAAGACATACTTGATGGTTTTGGAGAAATCGGTCGACCACACTATAAATCATTACCAGAGGCTTTTACCCTAAATAATATTGTCATGAGGTATATACTAAATCTTGCAAGAGATCTACATGCATATGTACATCTTCATCTAGAGACAGCTGGTTTTATCACTGTAAGAGATATATATGAAGTTATAGATATGATAGGAGTGGATAAAACAAAGGTATTTCTCCATCACTTAGATGTAGCTACAGGTATAGAAGCTGAAAAAATGGATTTACCATTTACGCTACCCGGAAAATATGCACTTTTGAGAGAAGCTGTTAGGAGGATAAAGCCTGTGTATATTATAGAAAGTGACTTTATTGACGATCCTAAAAGACCTGGTGTTTCGTCATATCCATGGGAAATCATAGATAATCAGGAAAAACTTATTTCTGAGGGTCTAGCTGATGAAGAATATATTGCTAAGATAAACATAGACAACGTTGTTAAATTTTATGGAGTGTCAAGCCCTTAAATCAGAAGTATTATTGGCACTATACCAATAACTAAAGAAACTAATAGATAGGTATTAGTTCCAAAACCTATGAATATCCCGCCCAATATAGATCCTACTATCGAGCCAATTTCTCTAGAGATAAAGTATAGAGATGTATTAAAACCTGCTGAACCCTCTATAAAGTAATTATATAGAGTTACATCTATTAATAAAAATAGTAGTGACGATACAACTATATAGAGTGTTAAAGTCGTTTCATTTCTAACATAATTAAAACCTATAATTAAAATTAACATTCTTGACATAATTAATCCTAGTGCCAACGACTTACTACTCCACTCAGCATTAACCACAATTAATAATATCAGTGCAGAAAGTATAGCTGCTATACCATATGCTATCCACATACCTTGTAAACTAACTATGTTTCTAAGTACATAGGGAATTACTGTAAATATGTAGTCTCCTAAAGCTGTTACCATTAACACAGCTATTATTATCCTTGGAATAGAGATTGTTTGACCATAATTCCAATACTTCTCAAAGATACTTATAGCGACCTTTGGTCTATCAATAAACATTAATGATGATGAGGCCTTAAGATATAGACTTAAAGATCTTAGATTTCTATAGAATCTAAACATGTTTCTCTCAAAGGTAAATAATATCGATGGCATAGCTAATAATGATAATACTGAAAATATTATTGCAATTATTATCATATTCTCAATGGTTAGCACACTTCTAAAGAATGCAGCTATCAATAACATCATACCCCGTGTAATATTACTTAGTGCTTTCTGAAGAGATGTAATGTTTTTCCACATCTCACTATCTATATACTCAAGTAGTGTTACAGATAGTGAGAGATTCATAGATGCCATAGATATTGAATGTAACACATATGCTATAACACCATTCAAAAGATTAAGATTGCTGAGCATAGGCATGGATATAGATATAGATAGTATTGAAATTGCTAATAACAACTTGTTATGACCACTATCAGCAAAATTATTTAGAAGTCTATTAGATACGATATAACTGATGCTCCATAAGGCATTAAGTATACCTAGATATAGTCCTGAGACACTAAGGTTGTATGCTATGTATGTAAATAGAAATGGATCTAGAAATGCAAGTATTCCATATGCTAATGATGCTATTATTATCCATAACAATTCCTATCACTAAACTAAACTGTTGTTGATCTAAATACCTTATAAGAAGTTATTTAGATTGCCTATGGAAATTATAGTGATGGAAGCCTCTTTCTACCATAGATAAATGCTAACAGTCTTCCAACACCGGATACTATAAATATTAACTGCATTAGCAGTATATTTATTGATGCTATATATGCCCCCAGTTTAGATGCTGATGCTGCTGCTAGATTATTTACTATTCCTAGTAATGATAATAGATATATTCTATCACTTTCCTTAGGTAGATATAGATTATATATACCTGCAACTAGATTAAATGCTGCCCAGCTAAATCCGGAATAGAAATTGAGTAGTGCTTGGTGAATAACCGTTGGGGATAATAAGAAGAATATTGGTATAAACGATATTGGTATAATGCTATAGATAAGAACATTTCTTGGCTTTAGTCTATGATATATTCTACTAAATGTGTAGTTACCAAGAACAGTAGCTAAAGTGCTAGATATATTGTTTATTGATATCCATGTTTCTGATCCATTGAATATTTTAAGGATATAGTAATTCCATATAGCTGCAGGAATATTTGTAAATACTGTTAATATTAGGAAGAATATTATGTATCCTCTCATACCATCATCATTAACTATCTTTAAATAACTAGTAATAATATCCCTCATCTTCTGTTTTATTGAATTTCTAATATTTTTCTCCCAAAGAATCGATAAGAATATTATTGAAATTATTGCAGCAGTTAATGCCATCGTATAGCAAATTCTGTAGCTAGAGATATTCGATCCCAACAACCAGAAGATCAATGTGCTTGTAGTTAATGCTATAAAGGAAGATGCTGTTACATATGTATTTACTTTGCTAAAAATACCCAATGATTTCTCCTTAGGTATAATATCAGCAATAGTATCAGAATATGCTAATCCACCAACAGCTCCAGAAAATTGTGCTATAGCTACTAAACCATATAATAGCGATCTAATTTTTAATACATCCACAAATCCTGTTAAGCTCCAAGAAATTAGATTCATTGAGGTGAAGAACTTCCATATCAATACTCTTACATTTCTATATCTATACAATATAGGCAGCCCTATAAAGTTTCCTAATGCTATCATAGCAATATTTATAAAGGTTAGTGTACCCAGTTCATCAATACTGTAATTCAATACTCTAATGGCATATGCTTGATAAAAAACTGAAGCTATAATCACAGAAAAGTTATAGAATATGGAGTGAAAAATCCATCTCTTAATCCATGTATCCTTAAATATCTCCTCCGAGGACAAAGTAGACAAATTTCTATCACTCTAGAATGTTGTCTAGATAAATAGTCTATGTCTTCATGATTGCATCGGGTAGTAGCTCCATTATAGATTTATTTAGCTCCTCAACAATTTTATTTACCTTTCTATAGTTCCATATATGCATATCTATAACGAAGTTTAATTTATCCTCTTTAGTTCCTATATAGGTTATATCAGGCTCTGTTGCAAGATCTTCTTTAATCTTTTCAACAGCTTTATATAGAGAGTTACGAACCATCTCTATACTATAGCTAGTTGGTACTAAAACATATACCCTTAGAGCTAGTCCGAGAGGTGTAGTTCTATTAATTACAATGTTGTTTATAATTCTTGAATATGGAACAAAAACTCTCTCTAATCTAGGTGTCTCACCAATTATACCTATTGAACCTAGTTCTAAAACTCTAATTGAAATACCTTCTATCTCTATCCAGTCTCCCTTTTTAATAATACCTCTAGTTCTTATAAAAAACTCTGAACCCAGGTTTCTTATAGCATCAGCAAACATTACTATTAGAGCTAACCCCATTAAGAATATAATTACTGTAAATACCTGTACCTCAGGGGCAATAATTGCTGCTATAATAATTGCAGCAAGTATATATATAGCTATCTTTGTTGTTTCAACTATTCTAGCTAGATATTCTGCCTCTGCGCCTCTTAAAAAGTATGTAACTATCTTTGATAGCGCCTTAACTATTATATATGTTGCTATTGCTACAATTGCAACCGCTATTAATCTGAATAACAATGTTTGCAGTGCTGGTGCTATTATATCCCATATACCATCCATAGTACTACCCTATGGGTCTTGTTGAAATTCTAAATGTCTCAGTATATCTTCTAGCTAATATTTCTTCGTGTTTTCTAAATATCCTCTCTATATCGTTAACACCTCTATATAGTTCATCACCTATTCCTATAACTATAATTGTATCTCCCTGTTCTATCTCATAATTTTCATCCTCAACTATCTTACCAATTTTATTTAACACTATCAATCCTATGTTTCTCTCTCTAGCTACCTCCCTAAGCTCTTTTAGGAATACTCCTATAGTACCTCTTCTAGCAACCCTATGTACAGCTATTCCAAGATTTAAATAGTTTAAAACATTCATGAATATCCATGTATCTAGAGCTATAAATGATGCTATATTGCCGAGAACATAATTATCTATACCAACAATATATTTGATACCTTCTCTCTCCGGTATATCTCTATTAATCGATTCATTTAGTATGAGCATTATTGTTGGTATTCCCATAGTTTTTAAAGCTCTTGCAGCATTAATGCCATCATAATCCTCATCCATAGCTATAATAGCCATATCAAAATTCTCAAGCTCTTCATGAACATATATATCGTCTATGCTTCTAATCTTTGTAAATTTAGCTGAGATTTTCTCGGCTATGGCTCTAATCTCCTCATCTACACTAAATATATGTATATATGGTTTAAACCTTAAGGAGGATATAATTTCTATCGCTGTTCTAATAAACCTCTTACCAGTGATGATAGCTATTCTCATACTTTCACACCTAGTTTATCTAAATAGGTATCCACTCTATCTCTCTCCACAATATTTAATGTAGATGCATATACTATAAGCTTCTTAATTAAGTCTCTAACAACATATTCTTCATATCCTCTTATAGAATCTATATTGTCAATACATTTATTATCGATTGCTATACCTCTAGAGCTTTGACTAGATATTCTAAGAAAAGCAAAATGCTCAATATTCCAGTAGCTATGTGGTACATCTACTAAGAATTTCTTTAATGCTACTATAAATGAATATGATGGATATAGAAGTTCTGTTATCATGGGTACTAATGTTGATATATCGTGAAGATACTTTCTATAGATTTCTGAAAGTCTTTCGTTTGTTAATGGAGATGAGATATTCAGCAATGCTTCACCATTTAATATCTTTTCAAGAGATCTCTCTATTATATCTAACGAGAAACATTTAGAGTCTAGATTTATAAGTGCAATTATATTACTTAGAGAAATCCTTATTCCAGCTAGAAGTGCTTCCCCTCTACTAAAGGGTGTTTTAACAACATATAGCGGTATAGATGATATAGCTTTAGGTTTCTCTAAACCATAGTATAATACATATGTTTCTGCTATTTCAATTCTCTTCCTAATATTATCACTAATCTTTTTAGATTTTTCAATATTCTTTGCATTCGAAGTATAGAATATTAATGATAGTAACACCTTTCTCCTATCATGCCATCTGCTAAGTAGATCAACCATCACTATAACCTAAGGATAATTATTAAGCCAGCTAATCTATATATAGTTATAGCAGTAGTTCTAAATTATAACTATTAATAATCATAGATACCTATAGTGATTACAAATGAGCTATATAACGATAACAGCAAGAGATATTGAAGCATTGGTAAAGGCTATAAAGCTTGGTGAGGAAGTTAAACCTAGTCAACAAGCTAAACGTGATGTGTTTAGAGAATATGGGATTAGTGGTACAGTTAATGATAGGATTTTGACAGCTATATACTATGATATATGGAAGAGAATTGGAATAATAGATAGAATTATCTGTGAACTAACAGGGGTTAGCAATGTAGCTGTTCTCGATCCTTGGCTTCGTGCTGCTCTGAGAGTTGCTATAGAGATTCTATTATTTGAAAGATTCTTAAAGGAAAGCCGATATAGAGATGCAAAGAATATCTTCATAAAATATCTTAAGGGTAGGATAGCCGGCTTTCTCTCAAGGGTTACTCATCCATATGTCGGTATGTATTTCTGGGAAATGGTAGATAAGATCTCTACATATAGACTTGAGATAAAGGATCTATATGGAGATCTTGAGGTTAGATACATGGTATCAAGGTTTATAATAGATAAGATTATAAAGCTTGTTGGAATTGATGAAGCTAAGAGTATTCTTAGAGAGTTCAACTCTAGATATCCTATCTCAATACGTGTAAATATTCTGAAGTGTAGTGTTGATGAGGTTTTAAATGTACTTAGAAGTGAAGGTATTAATGCTGAGATCGGTAAATATGTTAAGACCGTTATAAAGTTTAAAGGGCCATATGATTTTGATAGATCTTCTCTATATAGAGAGGGGAAGATAGTGATTCAAGATGAAGCTTCAGCACTTGCATCAATATTGCTAGATCCAAAACCTGGAGAAGTTGTTATCGATCTATGTGCTGCTCCTGGTGGAAAGACTGAGCATATGGGTGAGCTTATGAATAATACTGGCATTATCTATGCTTTTGATATAGATAAGACTAGGATTAAGCGTATGCAAGAGATATTGAATAGATGTGGAATCAGCATTGTAAAGATATTTAATGAAGATGCGAGAAAAGCTACAGAGATCTTAGGTAGGAATATAGCTGATAAGGTATTGGTAGATGCTCCATGTACCTCTAGTGGTACAATAATGAAGAATCAGGAGCTTAGATGGCGAATAACAGAGGATGAAGTAAATAAGGCAGCAAAACTCCAATATGAGCTTTTGGAAACAGCGATAGAACTTGTTAAACCTGGTGGAAAGATTCTTTATACAACATGTTCATTATTTAGAGAAGAGAATGAAGATGTTATTGAGAAGGTACTTAGAAACCATAGCAATGTTAAGATAGTGCCAATAAATGGCCCACTAGATCCAGGGTTTATCGCAGGGACTATGAGAGCTTGGCCACATAGACATAAACTTATAGGATTCTTTTACGCACTACTTCAAAAGATTTAGACGAATTTTCATCTATATAACAAAGCTTATATTCTGTTTACACAAAATATTATTCCATAGTGGTGATTATAATGTCTTCAGAAGTTTCATCACAAATTGTGACATCTAAGAGTAGCGTATGGGAGGAGGCAACAATAGAGGAGATAGTCTATGCAATAGCACATTTGGCCCACGCTGAACAGCATCTCTTAGAGATAGATACAGCCCAAGGAAAGCCTATACTGACACCTCTTATAAATAGTCTTAGAATGAATAGAAAAATCATTGGAGAAACACTATTTACTCTAATAGGAATAAATGAAAAAAGCAGTGGAGCACAATTTCGACAAAAAGCTGAAAGCCTTTGGTGCACCCTAAAACATCTATCTATGGCAATGATACATTGTGATGAGGTTGCAGAGAAAATTATAAAGAGATTATTAGATGAGATAAAGATGAATAATGCTAGTGATTCTGCAAAGACTTTGGCTCTACATATAACGAATATATATAATGTTAGAAACGAAATTAGAAACACCATAATTAAGTTATTAACGGAGGTTCCAAAGAATATAGACCTTGTAGACACGGTTCGCTGTAGAGAAGATCTATGTATAGAAACGGAACCAAATTTAAATAAATAAAAATGTATTTCCATCAATTAGTGTTCAGCTAACTATATAACATTGTTTTCTAAATGTTAATTATATCTAATTCAAAGATAAAATAAGAATAAAAATTATATACTCTATAAATAAACATAAAATTCTCTTCACAAGAATTAGATTATCTCAAAAACTCTATACATCATAATTTAAATACCTCCTAATATTCTAAAATATTGCTTTGTATTGCATACTTCACCTTATAGGATATTTCCCATATTCATAAGCGGTTTTGAATGTTAAGACTATGTTTTCCGGTGGTGTGGGTGGCTGTATATTATGTGTTGTAGCAAATATGAATCCTCCATTGGGTGCAAATATCTTTATTAGATTCTTTACATGTTGAATAACTTCATCAGATTTAGCAAAAGGTAGAACACGTTGAACATCTGCACCACCACCCCAGAATGTTATTTGTTCACCATATTCCTTCTTAAGTCTTTCTGGATCCATGCCCTTTGCAGATAGCTGTATAGGGTTGATGATATCTAGTCCAATATCTATAAACTCTTTTATTAATGGAAATATAGCTCCATCACTATGTAGGAATATGTACATCTTTGAGTGTTTCTTTATATAGCTAAAAATCTCTTCATATCTATGTTTATACATATCTCTAAACACTTGAACAGATATCTGAGGACCTTCCTCTGTACCAAGATCATCAGCAAACCCTATAACCTGTACATATTCTCCAAATGCATCTATATACTTCTTTACATTATACATAAGTACATCCACTATATTATCAAGTACAGCTTCAGCCAAAGTCTTCTTAAGTCTTAAATCGGAGAGCCATCTTGTCCATCCCCTTAGAGCTTGTGCCCATGCATGCATTCGTCCAGCTAACGAAAATACCAATGCGTAATCCGTATTCCTATACAGATACTCAGCTTTTTCTCTAAGAAATTGTACATATCTATCACTAACCTTAAAAACATCCCAATCAAATCTCTTAACATCTTCAACACTTTGTGCATTAGCCAAAGGATTTATTCCATGAGCATCAGGTGGAGAAAATGTTGTTCCAGATACAGATCCTTTACCAAGTAAAACAGTTTTATAGAGGTATATAGCTATATTATTTCCTTCTACATTGATATCTATACATGCAGGTATCTCTTCTAAGAAACCAAAATAACTATGAGTCCATATCTTCCATATAGGTTCATATACCTCTGCCTTACCCGATACATTATCTCTATATATACATGACATACATTGATAAAAGACATCACGATAATAGACTTCTGTATTTGTCGGAGGTAGATGTCTATTAACATCAATTAGATCGACATGGAATAAATTAATCAATTCCACATCTATCTCTGTAAGCTGTGCCACAACATCCTTTACCCTAGCAGGTCTCTCAGATAATCCAAGATATTTCCTTAGATCTCTATAACACAAAGGATTCAATGTTGAGACATGTGTAGAACCTAAATCTATTGGAATTCTATCAGGCTCCTCATGCCTTAACGATATTAAGACTCTATCCCTAGGTTTCATCTCATCGACATAGTACATAGACACTACCTACTCTAATTCAAAGAAGCATAACTAATAAATTTATGTAAAACTAAAAGATTTGTCCCAGTTTAGAGAAACAGAGATTTAATTCGATGATGTTTTACATTTACATAAGCTTTACATATAATGATAAAGTTTATTTTGATTACTATTAAGGTAAAATTTTATAATAACTATTATTGCAACAGATTCAATAAAAAAGGTGTAACTTAGTGAATACATATATTATGATTGATCTTGATCATACACTTGTCATCTCACCTATAACTAAAGTACTTAACAATATTCGTAAAGATTTAGCTAAACTTGCAGGGGTATCAGAAGAATATGTACATAGGGTGTGGCTTGAAATTGAAGCTAGATATGTGGCTATATCCTCTCCAAAAGCTTTTGACTGGAACTATATTTTGGAGGAGGTTTGTAAGGCGCTTAATGTGAAATACTATGTTGATATAATTGAACTATTTTATGATAATTGTAAAGATGTTGAAGTTCTTGATAATGCATATACTGTGCTAGAGATGCTTAGATCGATGGGCTATATTCTTGTTCTCTCAACAAATGGTCTATCTAAATATCAGCTATGTGTAATTAAGGAAGTGCAACTCGATAAATACTTCGATTATATGGTCTTCCCCGATACTATTGGATGTCTTAAGAACTGTAGAAGGTTTTATGAAGAGTTTGCAAGTAGGGGTAAGGTGATTACTGTTGGCGATAGCTATTTCTTTGATGTCTATTATCCTAAGTTATTTGGATTCAAATCTATTTTTGTGTATAGAGGATATATGGAGGATATATTTACAAGAATCTTCAGGATAGATACATCAATAGAACCTGATGCAACAATAAATAATCTACAGAATCTTCCAAGGATTCTACCAAATATTGAAAGTAGCTAAATTTTTATTCTTTTCACCATAGCTAAGCTATGTTTTGGTGAATCCTATATGGATATAGATGAAATTTTAAAGAACATGACTATAGAAGAGAAAATATCTTTAATTGTAGGTGCTGGTCTCTCTAAGAGAGTTCCTAGTGCTGCTGGTGAGACTAGATCTATTGATCGTCTTGGTATACCATCTATAGTTCTATCCGATGGCCCTGCAGGTGTAAGGATTTCACCAATAAGAATAGGCGAAGTAGGAACATACTATGCTACAGCTTTTCCAAATGAAATTGTACTTGCATCTACATGGAATAGAGATATCGTTGAAGCTGTTGGTAGAGCTATAGGTGAGGAAGCAAGGGACTATGGTATTGATGTTATACTTGCACCGGGGCTCAATATGCATAGAATACCATTATGTGGTAGAAACTTTGAGTATTTCTCAGAAGACCCTCTACTAGCTGGAGAACTTGCAGCTGCTTATGTTAGAGGGGTGCAATCTGTAGGTGTGGGTGCTACACTTAAGCACCTCGTTGCAAATGAGCAGGAGGTGAATAGATTTACAATCAATGTTATTGTATCTGAAAGAACCTTGAGAGAAATATATCTAAGAGCCTTTGAAATAGCTATTGAAAAATCAAAGCCTTGGGCAATAATGGCTGCCTATAATAAGTTGAATGGCAAGTATTGTACTCAAAATGAATGGCTCTTAACAAAGGTTTTAAGAGAGGAATGGGAATATAATGGACTTGTTATGACAGATTGGGGTGCTGGTGATAATCCTATTGAGCAGATTAAAGCTGGTATAGATCTTATTATGCCTGGAGATGAAAAGATTCTACAGAGTCTCTTGGAAGCATATAAAAAAGGTTTAATAGATGAAAAAATAATTGATGAAAGAGCTAGAAGAGTTCTAGAGTTAATTCTAAAATCCCCTACATATAAAGGTCATAGACCTTCAAATAAACCCGATTTAGATGTACATGCAAAGATAGCTTATGAAGCTGCTGTAGAAGGGTTTGTACTTCTTAAGAATAATGGTGTTTTACCGATATCTAAGGATGCAAAGATTGCTCTATTTGGTAAGGGCTCATATCTAACTATTAAAGGTGGTTTAGGTAGTGGTGATACTCATCCAAGATATGTTGTATCTATAGCTAATGGTCTTAAGGAAAGAGGTATTAGGATTGATGAGGATTTGGAGAAAATCTATACAAGTTTGCCTCAGTTCTGGATGCTTAGATTCTATGAATGGATTGTAAATGAGGTTGTTAAGGGTGGAGATATTAAACCATTATGTTCATCTATTATTGAACATTTTGACTCTTTTGTTAGATCCAGTGGAATTAATGTGGATGAGTATCTAGATGATATGGTTATAGAGAAGGCGGCTAGGGAGGATGATGTTGCTATTATAACAGTATCTAGGGTATCTGGTGAGGGCTGGGATAGAAGTGGTGGTAAGGGTGACTTTTATCTATCTGATAGTGAGCTAAACCTAATTAAGAAGGTTTCAGATGCATTTCATAAACACGGTAAGAAGGTTATAGTCTTACTCAATATACCCAGTCCTATAGAGATTGTTAGCTGGAGAGACTATGTAGATGCTATACTTGTTATATGGACCCCTGGACAGGAAGCTGGTAGAGCTGTTGCAGATATCCTCCTAGGCATAGTTTCACCAAGTGGTAAACTACCTCTTACATGGCCTAAGGATCTCTATGAAACACCTGCTATGAGAACATATCCAGGTGTTCCTAAATATAATCCTCAGTATGTTGTTTATGAAGAGGATATTTATATGGGTTATAGATTCTACGATACATTTGCAGTAGAACCTGCATATGAATTTGGATATGGTCTTAGCTATACAAAATTTGAGTATAGTAATCTAGTTATAACTAGAGAGGATAACATAATTAAGATTAGGTTAAAGGTAAAGAACTGTGGGCAATACCCTGGGAAAGAGGTTGTCCAGGTATATATAAGATCTCCTAGAGGTAAGTTAAATAAGCCATTCCAAGAACTAAAAGGATTCTACAAGACTAGATCTTTGAAGTCTGACGAAGAAGAGGATGTATATATAGAAATACCAATAAAATATCTAGCAAGTTTTAATGGAGCTCTATGGATTGTTGAAAGAGGAGAGTATGAGATAAGAGTTGGTTCATCGTCAAGGGATATAAGACTTGTAGGAAAGCTATCGATAGATAATGATATATGTTTTAATAAAAGATGGAATATTGTTCCGTGCATGGACTAGAACATAGTATTAAATAAACCTTCTTCTAAATTCACTCTACCATTCTATTAGTTTTTACTTAATCTCCAACCACATATATCGTTTGCACATATTATTCCTGAGATTACTACAGCTTCTATTCCACCGCCTGGGAATGTGGATGCACTTGCTAGGTATAGACCCTTTATAGGTGTCTTAAAGTATGGTCTTTTTGTATGTATTGATTGGTCAAATGCATATATTGCTCCTTCAGGCATAGATGTATATCTCTCAAATGTTCTAGGTGTTGCTATATCTATTACAACTATATGTCTACTTATGTCTGGAATTATCTTCTCAACTTTTCTAATCAGCATCTCTGCTAGTTCTCTCTTCTTCTCTAAATATTCTCTTGTACCTCTCTCAGGAAATTCATGATAATTTGCAATAGTTAGAATTGTAATACTTGCTTTTCCTCTTGGTGCTAGACTTGGATCAGCATTTGAGTTTATAACAATACTATAACCTTCATCTAGATTATTAATTATTGTTGGATAACTAGATAGATCCATATCAATACCTAGGAAAACCATGAATGCTGAGGGTGACATCTTCAAATTCTTAATGTATTCGGCATAGTCTTTGGGTAGATGTTTCTCACCTACAAGTTCTAGTAGAGCTGTTTTTGCATTTGTATTAGCAACAACTATTCTACTCCTAAAAATCTTATTACCAACCTTCACACCTCTAACTTCCCTATTCTCAATAATTATTTTGTCAACCCTATGCCTTATAAGAACCTTACCGCCATGGGACTCTATATAGTTTTTCAATGTATCTGCAAATCTCTGTGCACCTCCCTTAGGAAAGTATCCTCCATAGAGATAGTATGAAACAACTGCTGTAAGAGCACTACTAGCAGGTGTCTCTTCAGGTTTTGTCCCAAGATATCCAAGTAGTGCACAAAGCAATGTTTTTAGATCATCATTAGAGAAAAACTCATCTAACTTCTCTTTGTATGTCTTATTCATCCAGTCATAGAAATGTGGATGCTCCTTAGGATAATCGAGAAGCTTCTTAGATCCAAAAACCTTTGCTATAAGCTCTGCTGGTAGTGGGACACCGTAGATAAGATCCTTATAACATTCATCATATGCTTTCATAGCCTCATCAAAAAATGCATAGATATCATCTCTCTCCTCAGGAAACATCTCTGAGAGAATCCTTATAAATCCCTCTAGATTATCAACATCTATCTCCCTACCCCTAAAGATAAATCTAACTCTATTCCTCACAAACAGCTCATCCCTACTAAGCCCAAGCTCATTAAGAAGATAGCTAACAGGCCCCCTCTCCCATAATCCACTAACATCCTCAACCCCGGTATTAAAGATAAAACCCCTCCTCATAAACGACGAACAATAACCACCAACCTGGTAATGCTGCTCTAGGACTAGAACCTTATATCCTCTCTTCGAAAGCAGAGCACCACAGGTTAAACCACCAATACCAGAGCCAACAATAATAACATCATACTCATCTTCACCCTTAGGTCTCTTAGGATCTACACCAACACTCCAGTCATATCTCTTAAAATTTCTTGAAATGAAATATGCAGGAGCTTTCAAAGGAAATACAATTGAAAATACCATACCGAAAGCTATTAAGATATTTGAAGATATTATATTGAGTGGAGCTTTAAGTAATAGAAAGATTAATGCATTAGTTATAAAGATCATTGTCCAGACAATAGTAATTATATTATTGATCTTTATAAACATTCTATCCCTCCAATAAACCTCAGGATAATCTCTCTTTGAAACTTGAAGAGTATAAGGCTGCTTAATAATCAAAGAGAATAACGCCATTAAAAATAGTGCAAAATAGCCAAGAAAACCACTCTCCTCAACAAAGATGTTTAGTCCAAAGATAAATGTGCCTATAAATGCTATACAGAAATAGATTATGGAGACAATGTCCATAAAATTAAAATACCTTCTATAAATTTGAGAAACTATAAGAATTAATGAAATTAGAAAGGATATTGCTATCCCTAGCCCAAAGCCAATACCACATAAGACCCAATATATAATCCATGGAATAAAAGAGATAAATATATAGAGCATACCCGGTATCTTTCTAACCATTCTACATACCTCCTCCAATACCAAAAACTTTAGATAATGAATATTAGGTATTCTCTAAAAATATTTATATCTCTTTATTAACTCAATGCAAAGATCATAGAAATGTATATATCATGAGGTGCGGCGGCCGGGATTTGAACCCGGGATCTCCGGCTTGGGAGGCCGGCGTCCTAGACCAGGCTAGACGACCGCCGCACTTCAGATATTTGGCTGTTACAGTTATTTGCTATTTTCCTAGGATTTTTAAGTTTATATTTGTGTTAAACGCTATGTTGATTATCTATATAATAATTATTTCTTCATAGGTTTTATTAGGGGTTTAGCTATATATTGAGATAAGAATGCAATGAAGGACAAGTGTGATGGACAAAATAGTGATAAGCTAAGACAAATCTATTCTTTCAGCAATTAATTATTTAAAAAGGATAAAAAATGTTTTATGTTATTTGGGTTTCTTAATCATATAGCCTATTCCTATGCCTACAAGGAGTAGAACTACAGCTACAATACCTACAATTGCCCAGTTTGTTTCTGTGACTGTAGTAGTTAACGTGGTAGTAACTGTTGCTAAGGCTGTTGTTGTGGTACGTACTGTTGTTGTTTCAATAGATGTTTTTGTAATTGTTGTTGGAATGGTTTCTACCGATGTGGTAGTAACTGTCTGTACTACTGTCTTCTCCATTGTTGTTGTAATAGTATTTGTTGAAACTATAGTTGTTGGTATAACACTGGTTACAGTGCTTGTAATTGTTGTAGGGACGGTTGTTGTTACTGTATTCAATACAACATTGGCTCCTACAAGAAATGATACTTCATAGAGTGACCATTTAAATGTTCCTGCTCCCTGTGGATTTGAATACCATTCAAAGACAAAGTCTATCATCTGTAGGGTATTTCCTAAAACATCGCTTGGTGTCCAAAGATCTGGTCTTAGCTGTGGCAATATGTTTGCTGCAAGAGATATAAATTCAGGTATAGGTATACCTACTCTACCACTTTTAATTGGTGCTAGAAGTTCAAAGGTTATTGTTGTATGTGTATCAGCACTTCTATCCAGGTTACCGACATAGACACCAAATTCTGCATAGACAAGATTATTATCCACTATGATAGGTGCTGTAACATTTAGTTGAGGTGGTGATGTTAGAGGTACTCCTGGATGTCTATATGGTCTTACAATAATCAGTACATCTCCAGCTTTAGTACCACCATCACGTACAGATTTAACAGTCCAGAGGAATAATGTGACAGTTATAGGTAGTGTAGATTCCTCTTCATATACAGTGTAATTAGCAAAGAATACAGCATAAGGCAAGTCTGTTACCTTCTTAGGAATTCTATATAGGGGGTGTGCAGGTGGATTGCCACCCCAAATATTCTTACCATATCTAATACCCGGCCCTCCCTGAATTCTAACTTCTGTTGGTAGATTAGACCAGCTTCCATAGATATCTGCTCCCATAGGTGTGATCTTCATATCCATGGTTCCCTGCGCTCCTCCGGCCAAGTTCCAGAGATTTGCCATGAACGATGCATAAGGAAGATCAACACTTACCCACCTATTATCGGGGCTAGCAGTTCTTGTAGCACTAACATCTACGGGAAAGATTTTAGCAAGACCTTGTTCAGAGTTTACAACTGTTATTATTGGTATTAGCAGCAGTGATAGTAATACTAGAGTCAAGATCCTATATCTTCTCATCAAGTACACCACCTAACATATAAATGATAGACAGGCTAGGATTTATAAATTTATTGTATAATTAATTCTGATATTTTGGATCAACAATATGATGAAGTATAAAGAATAAGGCTCTGTATCTAAATAAAAAATAAATTGTTTTAGATCTATCCCCCTCTGAGTCTCGGATTAAACAGCTCTTCAAGTCCTATAGCTATTAGAGCTAATGATGTTGTTAGTGCTACTAACATTATTCCTGGAGGTAGGAATAGCCACCAAGCACCTGTTACATATGCTAAGAAGTATTGAGCCCAATACAACATCATTCCTAAAGAGATGTGTTTAACCATACCCTCTGTCGATAGAAGCATTGCTAGCCCGGCTTCACCAGCAATTCCTGCTGCCATAAATGATGCAAATGCTCCTACAACATAGGGGCCTATACTTGGTAATAGATCCTCAAATACTAAACGAATATCTCCATATCCAGCTATTCTTGATAGATATACAAAGTCTCTTTCCTTAAGGCTTAATAGCTGTGCTCTAACAGCTCTTGCAAACCATGGCCATGTGAAAGCACCTATGATTATAGCTATTAGGTGTGGTCCTCTTAGCTCTACTGGCACATATGATGCTACTAATATAGCTATAAGCCAGTTAGGAATGGAAAGAAATATATTTGTTATACCCATAAGTATATCATCGATAAGTCCTCCTTTTAATGCAGCTATAGAACCTATGGTTAGACCTATGCTAAATGCTATTACAGCTGTTATAAATCCTACAAATAACGATACTCTTATACTATGTAAAAACTGTGCAAAAACATCTCTACCAAAACCATCAGTACCTAGTGGATGTTCTAATGATGGTGGTAAATTCCGTTCACCTCTTTCAAATGGATCTTTAGGATATATTAGTGGTCCCACTAAACCCATAAATAATATTACTAAAAATACTGTAAACCCTAGTAGGAAACGTTTATTTGTAAAAATAGCGTATACAACAGGGCTCTGAAATATACGTTGTATGCTGAAAGCCATGGCTAACCCCTACCTCCAATTCTCACTCTTGGATCTATAAGAACATATACAAAGTCTACTAAAAAGTTTGCTAGGAATATTGTAGCTACTGTTATTAAGAATATACCTTGTATCAATGGATAGTCTAGACCACCTATTGCTCTAGATAACATATATCCCATACCTGGATAGTTAAATACTACTTCTACTATGAATACTCCGACTATGGAAAATCCTAGCTGTAGAGCTAATCCTGTTACTTGTGGTAGTAATGAGTTTCTATATGCATATCTAAATAATGTTCTATCTTTGACCCCTATTGTTTCTGCATATAAGAGGTAATCTGATGCTAACTCACTACTAACAAGTATTCTCATGGATCCCATCCACCCAGCAACATCTACAATATATATAGAGAGAAATGGTAATGCATAATGCCATAGGTAATCAATGATAAATTCTGCTGATAACGATGGAGTAACATAGGGTGAATGAATTCCTCCTGTAGGGAACCATCTAAGTCTAAATGCAAATGCAAATAGTAGTAGTATTGCTAACCAAAAATAGGGAATTCTTGATACAATAAATGAATAGCCAACAACAAATTTCTCAAATAGGCCTCCTCTCTTATATCCAGCATATGCACCTATAATATTACCAGTAAACCATGCAGCCATAGTAGCAGGTACAACTAGAGCCAATGTCCATGGTAGACTCATCGCTATTACATCTGTAACCTTCCTAGGATACATCTCTGTAGAGATCCCTAGATCTCCTCTAAAAGCTCTACTCAAAAAGTTTATGTACTGAATATACCAAGGTTTATCAAACTGAAATATATTAATAAGCTCTCTATATACTTGCCCTACCATTTCAGGTCTATATATATACATAGATATTATTTGTTGCATCTTTGTAGCTAAGGGATTTCCTGGGATAATTCTAGGCAACAGAAATACTATAGTTATAGCAATGAAATACGCTACTACAAGTAAAACAATCCTTTTTGCTAGATATATCGCTAATGTTCTATCTATTTTTGGCAATCCCATAGGCTAAACCCCAATATCTCAAAGCCTAGATTAAAATTACCCTAGTTAGGCTTTATATATCTTCATCAGTTTATTACATCACTACTTACTAATCAACATATACACAATCTCTACAATACAATATCATAAATTCCATTAAACCTACAATAACCATTTAATTCTTAGACACTAAACATTTAAAATGATACAATATATTATAAAAAAGTGTTTTGTTTTTGGTTAAAAAATGTTTTGGAGTATATTTATCTTCTTTTTATGAAGTATCCTATTGCGAATCCTATTATTAGTAGTACTACTGCTAGTATTATTGTTGTTGTCCATTCTGTTACTGTTACTGTTGTTGATGTTGTAACTGTTGTTGGAACTGTAACAGTTGTTGCCATAGTTGATGTAGATACAACAGTAGTTGTTATAGTAATGGTGGTAGCACCGGGAACAGGTGTTGGTGAAGGAGATGGACTTGGACTTGGGCTAGGTGAAGGACTTGGAGATGGAGATGGACTTGGCGAAGGAGATGGACTAGGAGTAGGTGTGGGTGAAGGACTTGGAGATGTGGTAGGTGTTGGTGGAACCCCCGATTTTATAGATGTTGATACAGCATCATATATACATTTTCTTAAGTATTCATTGTATTTAAGCATTGAGAGTAGTGCACCACCCTCTTCAACAGGTGCGTACCACCATGGTTTTTGAATAGGCTCTCCACTTCTAACTATGAAGAAGAATATTGGTAGAGTGCCCCACCAGGATGGTATCCACCAAGGTCTTTCAGCATTTGGCCATCCATCCCAGTACTTGGGATTATAAACTTGGATATATGGTGAGTAGTATAGTGGTATTGCTGGTAGATCTTCAAATAGTATCTCCTGTATTCTGAATACAAGTTCTTTCTCATAGTCAGGGAATATCGTAGCTCTCATTACTTCTCCAAATATAGCATTTAGAGCATCGTTTGAATATCCCATCCACTTTGCCATATTGCCCCATCCAGAATATAATGCATTTCCATACGAATTCCTTACATGTCCTACTTCATAAGCTCCAGCACTCCAACATATAGTTGCATCAAACTGACCATTTCGAAAACTATCCCACCAAACCCTATAGTCAACAGCTTGAACAGCTACAGCCATACCTATTTTCTTTAACTCATCAGCGATAAGCGATGCAACTGTGTTTTCTATAACTGACCCTGCTGGGACTAGAATTGTGAACTTTAGTTTCGTTCCATCAGGTAGCTCCCTAATACCATCACCATCTACATCAATAATACCAGCTCCATCGAGTAATTGCTTAGCCTTATTAAGATCTTGTGTCAGTAGACAGTCGGGATTGCCCCAATACTTTTCACATGCTTCTCTATTCACATAGTCTTTATAGACTCCTTCTGCAACAAATCCAACAACTGGTGCTTGTTGTACATAGTTCATCAAGCCATACTTTGTTATATCAGACCAAGGTATTGCCCATGCAATAGCCTTTCTAACCTCCACCCTCTGGAATACTGGGTTATTCTGATTTAGATACAGCCAGAATATAGCTCCTGGTATGAAATATGGTGGTTGGTCTCTCCATAACTTCAAACCATACTTATCCTTTAGTACATCAGCATTAGGTATAAATACGCCTCCCAGAGATACATCTACATCACCATTTACTAGAGCTTGTACAGCAACTGTTGGATCCTTATAATACATAAGTACAATGTATCTAGGTTTAGGTAAACCAAATATGTCTTTACCCCACCAATCATCTATTCTCTCATATATTACCTGTGTCGTATCAGCATAGAATAACTTATATGGACCTGCAACAACCTGTTTCTTAGGATCGTCATTCAGCCACTCAACCCTCATTCTCTCTCCAAGCTCATCGATGATAGGTTTAAATATGTGTACAGGTACTGGTCTAACAAATAGTATACAGCCTATAGGTCCTCCTATCCAATCCAACATTATTTCCTCTCTTGGAGGTAATTCCTCGCCAGGTGCTCTAGCTATATAGTATTTAACTGTTTTATCATCTATTTTTTCATAGTTATATACACACCAATCACCCCATAGACCAGCTCCTACCTGCCTACTCAGCTGATAACCAACAATCAGATCATCAGCTGTTATTGGTTTACCATCACTCCACTTAGCTTCATCTCTTATGTGAAATGTTATGGTTGCTTCATCTCCATTAAACTCTATCCTATCTATAAGGAATAGAAGCCAATCCTGTGTTAAGGTATTTTGCAGAGCTGTTGGTGGATATAGTATTTGCCATGCTCCCCACTCCATATTACCACCAACAGCAAAGGGATTCCAGCTCAATGTTGGTGTACCTATATTGGCTATAACCACTGCCTCTTCTCTTCTATATGCCTGTGCATTTATACTATAGCTAGATACGCTTAGTACTGTTAATAGTACTAATAGAAGGAATTGTATAGCTAAGATCTTTGATTTAATACCATTCACACAAATTCACCCTATTCACAAACTATAATCCTTTAGAAGAGTTTAAAAATTTTTATTTTAATTTATTATATAGATAATGGCTATCTAGCCTATATCTTCACTTAGGTTTCTTAGCTTCTCTAATAATGCTTGTTTTAACTCGGCCCCAAGAGAATCTGAGGTTATTTCTCCTCTTCTTAGCTTTAGACCTAGTTCACGTGCTTTATCTAATGTAAAGGTAGCTGTTGTTTTTGTTGATGGATCTATAAACTCTAGAGGTTCACCAAGCTTTCTAAGATAACTATAGTATTCATCTAAATCTATCTTTCCATCTAGATATAGTTTTACAACCTTTTGAACATATCCTCCAATAAGTTCTCTAACCTCTTTATCTGCAACAAGTAGATCTGCATATAACTGGATAACTGGTCCTGCTTCTCCAAGGGCAAGCTCCATATCTAATGAGGGTAGATAAGCATTTTGCTCCGCTATCCTCTTATACATCATCCTTGGACTTGTATTGTTAAATCCTAGTACAGGCATATTAAGCCATCCTGATCTATTGAGTAACATCATATCCTGAGCATCGGTTAACCACCATCTTATCAATCTATACATACCATCAACACCATCGCTATCCGCATTTGCTGCAATAGCAATAGGTGTTAGCCATAGACCTGTCTCATTCTTTGGAAATACTATTCTAAGGTTCTGAGAATCCATGGAATATCCAACATATGCATCCTCAAATGTTAGAACAGTTAATAGAGCATTCCCAAGAAATACTGTTGACCTTGCCGCTGAACTACTTGTATCTAGTTTAGAGGCTCCACCCATTACTGTAGCAATTATGGTCCATCCCATCTCCCAGCCATATTTTGACAAGATAACGTTAACTGTTGTAACCATCTGCGCCCTGTTTGATATAGGATATACAGCTACAAGTTTTGCTCCTTTTAGTATTAATGCAAGATATTCAGGCTTCATTAGATCTGCCCAAGTTTCTGGTATCTGAATATTATATTTCTCAGCATACTTAGCACTTACAAGCCATGGATAGGGTGCCCAGTAGATAGCAATCCAGCACAGTTTGCCGTCCTTTGTATAACCCTTAAAAACTTCTTGGATCTGTTCAGCAAGTTTAAGTATCTCAGGATCTTCTATAGGCTTTAAAGCTCCAACATTACAAAGATATGTTATATTATATCTATTCTGACCAATGAAGCCATCTACAGTGCCATTCAATCCTGCTTTAACCCACTCATTTATATCTATGCTATAGACAAAACTTATATTTGTAATGTTGAGCTTCATAGAAGCTGACGGTAATACAACACCAGCCCTAGGCATACCACTCTCAGCAAAGAAATAACGCTTAAAGTCGTCCCGACCCCACTGACTCCAATCAGTCATAACCGTTATACTAACAGGTTTAAGCTTTTCTTCAGTCTTAACGCCATGCTCAGATGGTTTGATAAAAATACTATATATAGCATAGCCTGCAATAGCAATAACAATGAGGAGTACAAGTACTATAATAATGCTTCTTTTCATACTGATTCACACAAATTATAGACATACCACTGCAATGTTAAAAATTTATATGACGCTTCAGCATTACAATTAACTTATATAACTCTTCATGAAATTAATTCGCTTCATGATGATTCTAATAGCTTATAATTGTTACAGCTTATTGTTTCTGTATACTGGTAATCATATAGATCATGAGGGGGATAATTATCATTGCAAATCCTAACAACATAGTGACCATTGCTATCTGCAGACCCCTAAAATCTATTCTATCAATGTAATATAGCACATGGTGCTGAAACTCTTCCGGCCTAAGCTCTAGTGACATGATTGTATATGGAATATCCTTGTAATACATTCCTCGAACTACTATGCGTTTCACAAATATATTGGTATTTGATAATGCCTCTAGTTTATAATTGCCTTGGGGTAGCTGACTAAATACTAAGATATTTTCGCTCTCTATAGCATTAGAATTATTAATATATTGTGCCCCACCTACCTTTGTACCATTCACATCACTTAGATATAAAACCATATTGATAGGGCTGACAGATGATGTACCTTCAACTCTAGCTGTTACAAAGAAATATGTTTTATTAGTATTAAAATTAGCAATAGTTTTAAGTATGCCTCCCTCGATAGTTATATTGTATATCTCTAGAATGTTCTCTGAAACTAGTCTCTGTCCCCCCTCTGGCGATAACACAATCTCCCCATAGTATTTTCTAGGTATGCTTACTAGATACTCCTTCTTTATCACATCTACAACATTAGGTGAAAAAGCTATGTAGAGACCACCTATCAGGATTAGAGCTAGACCTATTATCATAAAGACATAGATTGTTGCAAATATCTTTCTACGATGATGATCCCTTCTTTTAGACATTCAGCATCATCTAATTTAGTGATAACAATAAAGTTTGTTCTGAAGAAAACTTAAAAATCTTTTAATCTAGAAAGTCCACCTTCTATATAGAGTTGGTACACTTTCTAAAAGTTGCTTTGTATATTCATGTTTAGGACTCTTTAATAACTCATCTGGTGTACCTTCATCAACTATCTTACCTCTATACATAACTAGAATTCTATCGGATGCATAGTATGCTAACCCAAGATCATGTGTGATAAACATAACTGAAGTTTTGTAGTAGTCTCTCATACGTATAAATAGATCTATGATGGCTCCACGTAGCGATGCATCAACCATTGATACTGGTTCGTCAGCTAAAACAAGTTTTGGTTTTAAGAGCCAGCAACGGGCAATCATTATCCTCTGTCTCTGTCCTCCTGATAGCTGATGCGGATATTTACCCAGTACCTCACCTGGCTGTAAACCTACATAGGATAGTGCCTCATTAATAAGACTTTTCCCCTCAGATGTATTAGGATCTATATTGAGTAGTTTTAATGCTTGTTTTAACACTCTATCTATTGGATAGAATGGATTATAACTTGCGTAGGGATCTTGGAATACTGCATGAACCTCCCTCCAATAATTCTTTACCTCATCAAATTTCCTTATATCCCTCCATATATCTTTGCCTTCAAATATTATTTTACCAGATGTTGGAGGAAGTATTCTAAGTATCATTTTAGCTGTTGTAGTTTTACCTGAACCAGACTCTCCAACAAGGGATACAATTTCACCCTCATTAATATTAAAAGTCACATTATCAACAGCCACTATTCTTCTCCTCCGTACAATCCCTGATTCAAATACCTTAGTTAGATTTTCAACACTTAATAAGGGCATGGGCATCACCACCTATTTCTTCATATACAGCCAACATGAAACAAATCTACCTGATTCTACTTGGATTAAGGGAGGTTCCTCTCTTCTGCATATATCCATTGCAAAGGGGCATCTAGGATGAAATCTGCAACCTGGTGGAGGGTTGGATAGATCTGGAGGTTGTCCTGGTATATATTTAATACCTCTCTTCTTAACCTCTTCCTCTGGTGTGAGTACAGATCCTATTAATCCTTCTGAATAGGGATGTAGGGGCTTATTTATTATATCGTCTACTGGGCTATCCTCAACTATTTTACCTGCATACATAACTATAATTCTAGTGGCTATCTGTCTAACTGTAGCAATATCATGTGTTATAAATACTAGGCTTTTTATGATCTCTCTATCAAATACATCTTTAAATGTCTTGATAACAGCTTTCTGTGTAACTACATCTAAAGCTGATGTAGGCTCATCAACAACTAGAAGTCTGGGATTAAGCAATGTTGATATAGCTATTACTGCTCTCTGTCTCATTCCTCCAGAAAGCTCAAATGGATACATATCGATTGCAATCTCAGGAAGTCCTAGTTCTCTAAATCTGTTTCTTATAAGCTCTACAACCTTTTCCATCTTTATATCGGGTATATGGCTTCGGACTGCATCATAAACAATCTGTTTGATCTTTAATGTGGGCATCAACGCATTTAAAGCTGATTGAGGAACCATTGCGATCTCTTTACCCCATATACTACTCTTTATATAGCTTCTATCATATTTCTCAAGATTTACAATACCTTTAGATGTATATAACTTGATAGATCCTCCAATAAGCATAAGAGGAGGTCTTATATTCATCATCATAACATTAGCAAGAGTTGATTTCCCACAACCAGACTCACCAACAATACCAACAATTTCTCTCTCATAAATCTTTAGTGAAACCCCATCAACAGCTCTTACAATTCTTTTCCAAGGACCTATAACCTGTCTATAATATGCTTTTACATCTTCGAGCTCTAATAAGGGTCTAGAGCTCATAAACCTATCACTCTTGCTGACACCTGGATTGCTAAACCTACTTTTCCCTTTACAACTAGAATTAAAAACCTTTTTGTATACAAATATCATTGAAGCCTAAAACTTAGGTTATACATCATCTAAACATTATAGAGAGCTGTGTTGGTTGTTATGATCTTTAAACCTTATTAAACCCTAATATAGATTTAGGTATTGTAAACCCATGGTCGATATTCATGGACTCGCAATATAGAAGATCCTCCTATGGCTATTTTGATGATAATGCACGGGAATATGTGATAACAAGACCTGATACACCTACACCGTGGATAAACTATATTGGTCAAGAAGAATATTTTGGTATTGTGTCTAATACTGGTGGAGGATATAGTTTCTATAGAGATCCTAGGTATAGGCGTATAACAAGGTATAGATATCATAGTATTCCCATTGATCAGCCCGGAAGATATATATACATTAGAGATGCTGAGACAGGTGAGTACTGGAGTGCAACTTGGCAACCTGTGAAAAAGCCTTTGGACTTCTATGAGTGTAGACATGGTCTTGGCTATACAAAGATAAGGTCTAGGTATAGGGATATAGAGACAGAGGTAACATACTTTGTACCTCTCAAACAGACCTTTGAAGTTTGGTGGTTTAAGATAAGGAATTTGAGGGATAGAGAAACAGATCTACAGTTATTCACATATGTAGAGTTCTGTTTCTGGGATGCTCTAGACGATATGACGAATTTCCAGAGGAATCTAAATATAGCTGAGGTAGAGGTAGAAGACAATGTTATCTACCACAAAACAGGGTATAGAGAAAGAAGAAACCACTTTGCGTTTTTCGCATCTTCAGAACCTATAGTTGGTTTCGATACAGATAAAGAGGTCTTCATAGGTCTCTATAGAGGCTACGAAAATCCGATAGTAGTTGAAGAAGGTGTATCGAGGAACAGCATAGTCTATGGAGGACATCCAATAGGTTCTCACCAGATTAGGCTCAGGTTAAAGCCTGGGGAAGAGAAGGAGATAGTATTCATATTGGGCTATGCAGAAAATCCGCCAGAAGAGAAATTTATAGCTCCAAATATTATCAATAAGACAAGAGTTAAACAACTACTTAGAGAATGGCTCAACCCCGATAGAGTTAAACAGGCATTTGAAGAACTTAAGAAGTTCTGGGATGATACGCTATCATATCTACATGTAGAGACCCCTGATGAGGATATCAATAGAATTGTAAATATATGGAACCAATACCAGATATTCATAACATTCCACTTAGCTAGAAGTGCCTCTGGCTATGAAACTGGTATAGCTAGGGGCATAGGGTTTAGAGACTCCAACCAAGATATTCTTGGAGCTGTCCATCTACAGCCTCTGTGGAGCAAAATAAGGGAGAGGATAATAGATTTAGCATCTATCCAGTTCCCAGATGGTGGTACATATCACCAGTTTCAACCTATAACAAAGAGAGGTAACAGAGAGATTGGCGGTGGATTTAACGACGATCCACTATGGCTAGTAGCATCAACTATAGCATATATAAAGGAAACAGGAGACTTCTCTATACTCTTTGAAAAAGCTCCCTACGACAATACACCCGGCACAGAGGAGCCACTATATGAACATCTAAAGAAGGCTGTCATGTATATAGATAGAAATCGTGGTCCACATGGACTGCCACTTATAGGGCATGCTGATTGGAATGATTGCTTAAACCTAAATGTAATGTCGACAAATCCTGACGAATCTTTTCAAACTGCTCCGGATAGAACAGATGGAAGAACAGCTGAATCTATATTTATAGCATGTCAATTTGTCTGGGCTGTGAAGGAACTAGCGGAGGTTGCTGAGAGAATTGGTCGTAAAGAGGATGCTGAATACTTTAGGAAGCTGGTCAATGACATGATTGAAAGGGTGAAGAAATATGGATGGGATGGTGAATGGTTCCTAAGAGCATATGATGCCTTTGGACGTAAGATTGGTTCTAAGGAGAATGAAGAGGGGAGAATATATATAGAGCCACAGGGAATGTGTATAATGGCTGGTATAGGCTTAGATGATGGAAAAGCTATAAAGGCTTTAGACTCCGTCAAAAAGTATCTAGCTACAGAACATGGAATAATACTTCACTGGCCACCATACACAAAATACTATGTACATCTCGGTGAGATATCAAGCTATCCACCAGGACACAAAGAAAATGCAAGTATATTCTGTCATCCCAATGCATGGATAATCATTGCAGAGGCTATTGCTGGAAGATCTGAACAAGCTTTAGATTACTACAAGAGACTTAACCCATCGGCTAGAGAGGCTATTAGCCATATCCATCGAACAGAGCCATATGTATATGCACAAACAATTGCAGGTCCAGCATCACCAAGGTTTGGCATGGCTAGAAACTCATGGCTTACAGGAACAGCGTCATGGATGTTTGTAGCTATAACACAGTGGATATTAGGGGTCAGACCAGCATATGATGGACTTATGATAGATCCTCGCATACCCAAGGAGTGGTCTGGGTTCAAAATGGTTAGAAGGTTTAGGAATGCTACATATGTTATAGAGGTTAAGAATGAGGAGCATGTTAATATGGGTGTAAAGCAAATAATAGTTGATGGACAGCCGATAGAGGGGAATATAGTGCCTGCTTTCAATGATGGAAAAGTACATCATGTAGTAGTTATAATGGGTAAAAAAGAATAGTGATCATCATATCAAAATCATTTACCGAGACACTATAGTTTATACCTTGAAAATTTGTACTGGATCTAAAATAATCTTGAATGCTTTTTCTATATCCATTTTAACTGGGAATACAGCTAGATAAAACTCGTTGAGATCCCACTCCACATTTATTGTTGAACCAAAGAAAACTTCTGTCCCCAGCTCTATAGACCTTATATAGAGCTCATCAAACTTCTCTCTGCTCCACATATCTGGTGTATGTTTTGCTAAAACCTCTCTCACTATCTGCATTATCTCGGTGAGGTTTAGGGCTACAACACCCTTTGTAACAGGTCTAACAAACTTTAGTGCTATATATGTCCAACCACCCACTGTGCCAGGGGGTAGTAACATTGTAGGTTGTAAATATATGTCAACAGAGGTTGTCGTAATTTTGTTATCCAGTATTATTGGCATATCTATGGTTTCCACAACTTCGCCAGCTGGGTTCAGATCCTGTGATCTGTATAACCATATCATGAGCTCTACATCGCCTTTGGAACAAGTCATATCTTTAGCATCTCTTGTTAGCCATATATCATAAGCAAGATTTATCCATGTGTTATGCCTCTTTATATCATGATTGGTATATGAGATTATGACTGAATCGTAAATGTTTCTAACCTTCATTGGAAGCTCAAGGATTTTTGGGGTATGCGGATGCCCTTCGAAATACTCCCAAGGCTTATAGCCATAGATAACCTCGTGATATGCAGCAACATTATATGGCTCAACAGGTATACCACCCATATCAATTTCCGTATGGAAGAGAACACCCTTACCCTTGACAGCTCTAGCAATAGCTTTGCCAACAATACCTCCTACCCCTTTATATCTTCTTAAACCCCATAGATTTGGATCAACACTAGCAAGACCAATATTTATCCAGAGATTTATATTGTTTATATCTGTCTCAGCCACACCATCTAACAAAGGTGGAACCAATTGAATTAAACCAAAATGCTTTAGAGACATAGACTGTATACCTAGGCAACAACATAATCTAGGGTTAGGATATATAAATGTTTCACTTTTTATTCAAACCATACTAAATTATCTAGACTATTGGGAGCCTTATGAGATCTGGATAATACTCCTTTAACACCCTTACCATACTTGCTCTTGCTATAAATGATCGTAGAGCTGAGAGAGATATTGTGTAATATCTCTCTGGATCTTCCCTAAATATTCTGTATATTGATAGGAATTTTTCTTTGAATTCCGCATATTCTTTTTCATTTACTTCACTAGCTCTCTGGCTTTGTAGCTCTACAGGTTCTCTAATATCTTCGCCGAAGAGCCAACCGTTTACTCCATCTACTATGAATTCTAGTGTGGCTCCATCTCTAGATGCAAGTGTTGGTATAGCATTTATAGCTGTTTTCATGTAGCTTGTTCCACATGATTCCCATCCAGAGAATGGTGTAAAGAGTAGTAAATCTATAGATGAGAGTATAACCTTAGCTTTAGGTACATCATAGTCGTGGATATATACAACATTTGGAAGTTCATTATGTAGTCTTCTAAAGAGTTTCATATACTCAAGCCCTATTGGATCATATGGATGTGCCTTACCACCAAGTACAAATACTATTGGCATATTCTTTAACTCCTTAGCAAGTCTAATCACCATCCAAGGCCTTTTATATTCAACTATTCTCCTAGGCCAAGCAACAACAAATTTATCATCTAGTACTATATCCTTTTTATATTGCTGTAAAAATTTTTCAAGCTCCTTCTTTGCATTCTCCTTTACACGAGCTATATCACCAATACTCAGTCTAAAGGATTCATAGATACTCTGAAGATCATCCCTCATCCATCTATCTACATTAACACCATTTGTAACATAGGTTAGTTTTTCACTAAAGTGTGGAAATATCTTTAGCATAACATCATAGTGTTTAGCAGATACAGTAAAAGCCTGTTTAGATACAGCTAAACCTATCTCTGTTAACAGAACCTCAGGTTCTATAAATCTATAGCCATATTCAAGTGCTAATAAATCTCTTGGAAATGATGGATGTCCCCAGATTCCTGCGGTATGTATAACAAGTCTATATTTTCCAGGAATTTTTAGCTGAAGTGGTAGAAGAGCTGTATATGCCTCCTGAAGATCTATATACTCAACATCTTCTAACCTAATATTCCTCCTTATATATTCAGCTGAAGCTTTTGCAAATAGTGTATATTTATAGAACTTTTCTTCAACACTATTCTCTATATATATCCTCTCCATAAGTTTTGATGCCCATTCCGGTGAAAGAACATTAAAGAATACAGCTTTGGCACTACCCCTCTTATAGACAAGAGCTTCTACATCTACATCAATACCCCTAATACTTATCTTAAACCTATCCTCACTTACAAGACTATCTATAAATTCTTTAGGTTGTTGCTGAGGCCTTGGAATAGGAGTTCCATCGCTATTAAAATCATAGTCAACATATCCATATCTATAAAAGATAGTTAAAACAATATAGTTTATCCCAAGCTTTTCTGCAGCATAAAACTTATCCCCCTCTAAAACACCTAGACCACCAGCATATGTATAGCCTATATCTAAAGCAAAATCAGGAGTTATACTAATTGCTATAGGATCGTCTTTCACCATAAACACTCCTCTCTATAAATAAAGTATTCTAGTTCTAGGTTAATAAGCAAAGCTCTTTATTGCTACTAAAACTTATTCTCAAGAATGAGAATTGTATTATTTCATTTAGGTATAATGTATAGATATATTCGTTAATCAGATTTAACATCTATATTTACCTTCCTTAGGAGGGGGGAGTGCCTTAATATCTCAGCAATATTCTTTGGAGTTCTATTGAAGAGTATATCATATATACTTCTATGCTTAGAAAGTACAAGCATACTACAACTAGCTATATGTAGTATATTTTTGACCTCAAATGGATTTTGAATAAATTCCTCAAGACATTTACCGAAGTATGGATTCTCATTAATTGCCATTCTTAGCAATGTTACTATATTAATCTTAAGAATGATTCTATTACTATATCTACCCTCTAAATATACACGCAAAATATGTGATCTCGGTACAGGTTTACAGTTTAGAGATTCACAGTCAAGTGCATCAACATATATATTAGTATTTTCAATCCTAAATATTTCATCTATACTATGATCTAAAACTATCTTAAACTCTCCAAACCTCCCACGATATATAATAGAATTATTATATCTGCCAATAAAAATATCTATATTCTTCCAAAAGCTATTCTTTGAAGAAAAACTCTTTATACCATAGAAATCCAACATACCTGAAGTTAGAGAAGGAGGATCTAAACAGTGAAGATCATAAGTTATACAATTCATTGTCTGATCATAGATACCTCGAATAATTATTTGAACAATATTCTTTATGTTCATCTCCATCGCTTCCTAAAACTTCTTTTCAGTGCACAAATTAAGGTATGTTGCATAGCCATTTATATATCTTTTGTACAATATAAAAGTAATCTCATTGAATACTCCAATAAAACTATACATAAATCTGTAGATAACTCTCTAAAGAGGTCTTATAGAAGGGCTCTTTTGAGATTTATTTAGAGTTTCCTTATATATTGCTACTAGGGATATATAACTATAGTGAATTGTAATGCCTGAAAGAGGAGGAACCTCATCATTCTTAGCTGTAATTAGGATACTATTTAATAATTCTATTACAAGAGCATTTTTATATAGATTAACAAGAATTGAACGATGCATATATAGAGGTAAGATATATGAGAGAAGCGTTATATACCATGCACTATCTATATATAGTGGCGAAGATGTTTCTTGTCCTATAATGACAAGATTCTCAATAGAAATTATTAATAACATTATAAAGATGTCTATCAAATTGCTAAAGGGTGATGAAAATGAGCTTAAAGAAACATTAAAAGATCCCGCATTAAGGAGAGGTGTTGAGACGGTTTTAAAGGGGATAGCATTGTATGGTGTAACCATTCCGCAGGCTCTACCAGCTCCATTTCTAATAGTATGGAACTTTACAAATATGTGTAATCTTAGATGTCTACATTGTTATCAGAGAGCTGATAGACCTCTACCTGATGAGCTTTCTCTTAGTGAGAAACTTTCTCTTGTAGATGAGCTAGATAAAATTGGTGTTGCTGCTGTTGCCTTAAGCGGTGGAGAGCCTACTATACATCCAGACTATTTTACCATAGTTAAAGCGCTTAGTTCTAGGGGGATATATGTTGCTACAGCTACAAATGGATGGAGATTTGCAGATTTAGATGAATTGAAGAAAGCTGTTGAAGCAGGTCTTAGATATATTGAAGTATCTATAGATTCTGCAAAGCCTTCAAAACATGACTGGTTTAGGGGTGTTGATGGTTCTTGGAAAAGAGCTGTAAAAGCTCTTGAAAATGCTGTTAAAATTGGTTTAAGTCATGCGATGGCTGTTACAATAACGAAGTATAATCTCGATGAAGTTGATGATATTCTAGATCTAGCTGAAGAAATTGGAGTAAAACGTGTTGTATTCTTTAACTTTATCCCTGTTGGTAGAGGTACAGATATTGTAGATTCTGATCTCAGTCCTATCGAAAGAGAAGAGTTTTTGAGGAAGATATATATGGAGATGAAGAGAAGAAAGATTGAAATATATTCAACAGCTCCTCAATATGGCAGAATAGTTCTTCAGCTTAGTGGTGGTAGTGAGGCAGCACCATCGCATTTTGCTGTTAGAGGAGATCCAATAACTAGGGCTATAGCTGAATTCATAGGTGGGTGTGGTGCTGGGAGGATCTACGCAGCTATACAGCCAAATGGAGTTGTTTCTCCATGTGTATTTCTGCCGATAGATGTTGGATCTATTAGACATAGCTCATTTAGAGAGCTCTGGGAGACAAATCCTATTCTTAAGAAGCTCAGAAATAAGAATTTGTTGGAGGCTAACTGTGGTAGATGTCAATATAGATTTGTATGTGGCGGCTGTAGAGCTAGAGCATATACATATACAGGCAATATAATGGGACCGGATCCTGGATGTATATACAATTCTAGTGTATGGAACAATATAATAGTGCCAGTGAGAAGAGTTATACATTGATAATACTAGGTATAGCTTTAGAACCTTATAATTCTCTATACTAAACATAGTATTCACAAAGATATAAAAGATGGGAGAAATTATCCGGTTAACTATCTCATACATATTATTAAGTCCTATATAGTGAATATCATGAGATATTCGCTGTTAAACATCTTGGCATGCCCTATCTGTAAATATTTTCCATTAAAACTCTATATATTTAATGAACAAAAACTTCCAGCGCCTCAAAGTAGTATAGTAAGACCGCTATGCGATATATTTTGTGGATTACATAGAAAGTATATTAATGAACTTGATACAATACCTAATTGTATTGCTTGTATACAGAGAGATATAGTATGGGGTATTCTATTCTGTGAGAAATGTGGTAGATGGTATCCCATTATTAGCGGTGTACCACTTTTATATCCTGATGACATTAGGTTGAAGACTAGGATAAGATTTATTGAGAAAGCTTTTATCAAAAGATTCAAAGGTTATATCCCTGATGAAATTGTCCATAGAGACCCATTAAAACTTATCCATAGATATAGCTCTGATGTTCATGAGAATAGATAACCGAGATTTATAGATACACATTATAGCGAAACTATGATGCTAACAATTAGAAGTATTAAGAGAGTTACAAGAGCTCTCTCTGGAGTAACAGTTGTAGCTGTTATGACAAAACCTTATCCATGTCCACATGGAAAGTGTATCTACTGTCCTGGTGGTCCAGAGTTTGGTACTCCGCAAAGCTATATAGGTAGAGAACCAGCTCTTATGAGGGGTCTCCAAACAAATTTTGATCCCTATGAACAGACACAGCTTAGATTGAGACAATATGAGGTTAATGGACATATACCTAGTAAGGTTGAGGTCATTGTTATGGGCGGAACTTTTACAGCTATGCCTAGAGACTATCAGGAGTGGTTCATTACAAATATATTTGAGGCTGTAAATAGATATCCTGAGCCAAAACCATCTGTACTTCCATCATTAGAGGAGGCTCATTTAAGAAATGAAACTGCTAGAATTAGAGTTGTTGGACTAACAATTGAGACTAGACCTGATTGGGCAAAAGAGAAACAGATAGATTTCATGCTTTATCTTGGTGCAACAAAAGTTGAAATAGGTGTTCAGAGTATCTATGACGATGTACTTAAATATATCAATAGAGGGCATACAGTAAAGGATGTTATTGAAGCTACAAGACTATTGAAAGATGCAGGATTTAAGGTTGTTTATCATATTATGCCTAGGCTACCGAAATCTGATCGTGATAGAGATATAGCGATGATAAGAGAGATTTTTGAAAATCCTGATTTTAGACCCGATATGCTTAAGATATATCCAACTCTAGTTATAGAAGGTACAAAACTCTATGAACTATGGAGACAGGGTCTCTATAAACCTTTAACAGATGAAGAAGCTATTGAGCTCTTATCAGAATTCTATAGATATATACCAAGGTGGGTTAGGATTATGAGGATACAGAGAGATATTCCTGCAGAACTCATAGTTGCTGGCCCTAGAAAAGCAAATCTACGTGAACTTGTTGAGAAAAGAGCTTTAGAGAAGGGTATTGTTATTAACGAGATTAGGTTTAGAGAGGTGGGTAGACAGTATCTATATAGGGGTAGAAGAGCTCATAAAATAACAATAACTAGGGAATACTATGAGGCGAGTATGGGTACAGAGATATTTTTAGCAGCTGAAGACATAGAGAATAATATAATTGTTGGTCTTCTCAGATTAAGAATACCGTCAGAGAAAGCCCATAGACCAGAGATAAATCCTAGGACAGCAATAGTAAGAGAACTACATGTATATGGGTTACAGGTTCCTATAGGAAGCTATATAGATGATGCATGGCAGCACAAGGGCTGGGGCAGAGAGTTGCTAAGAACAGCAGAGACTATTGCGAGAGAGGAGTTTAGCTGTACCAAGATATATGTGCTATCTGGTGTAGGCGCACGTGAATACTATAGGAAGCATGGATATAGAAGAGCTCCAAACTCTATCTACATGGTCAAAGATCTTAAAGATATCTAAGTCTGAAGATCATCCATATAGCTTTGCTCAAATCATTAACATTTAGCATTTCTAGCTACATATCTTAGGATAGGGTCTACTGCCCTATATACATTATCTTCTTTCTCAAGAAAGCCATTATCTATAAGATTTCTAAGCAATCTAGAGAGTTCTGAATCATAGATCTTTGTACCTAGTCTAATCTCTAAGAAATTCTTTATCTCACTCCATGTAGCACCCTCAGCAGCTACAGCTCTAAGAATATATACATATCTCTCAGACCCCATAACCTCAACAAATCTACAGAATTCATTAAGTACAATCCTAGATGCATCATTTAAAACCTCTTTAATAATATCCTCATTAAGAACACCTCTCTCAACAGCCTTCAACCCTAGATAACTCAGCCACCCTATAATACCACCAAGCATATCTACAGCACTTTCAACAATATTCTCTGAAACTCTTAGACCATATTCATTGAATCCACTCATAAGAAATTCTATAGCTTTCTCACGTGGCAAAGGCTTTAATTCTATTCTTCCCATATATCTTCCATACAATGGAGACTCTGGATCGTCAATCCTTAGAAATCTATAAAGAAGACCTATCTTAGAACCCGTAAATATGAATACAATATTCCTCAAATTATCATATGCATATGCAATAATAGGTAGAATATCAAAACCCTTAAGCTTAATAAGCTCTTGAGCTTCATCAAATACTACAATAGTTCTACAACCCCTTCTACTACTCCACTCATCTATTGCATCTAGCATTGAAGATAACAATGGTCTATTCCTACCCTCTTCAAACTCTATCTCTAATGGACCAATCCTAACACCTCTAACCTTCTTAAGAACTTCAACAAAATCTTTATATAAAGATCTAAGAGAATTGAAAGCATATCTAAATTCTGTTAATAGATCAGAATACCTTAGGTATTTAAAACCCTCAAACCTTCTAGCATCTATATATATCCTAGGAAGCCCATGAGTAGCCGCTTTCACAAGCGATGTCTTACCTATCCTTCTAGCACCAACAACAATCATTGAAGTTCCCATCGAAATAAATTTCCTAATAGCTTCAAACTCATTTTCACGATCAAAAAGCTCCTCAGGTCTTTCAATAGGTCTATCAATAAAAGGCATAGCTACACACCTCTGTAGTAACTACATATCTCTGTAGCTTTCACAGCTTAATAATCCTTATAATATCATTGCATCTATACCCTATTTACAGAACGATATGGTTAGTACTCATCAGATTATATGAATACCCCTATAGATGCTTTAGCTTTGAAGCTGTTTTGTAGCTACGATATATATATTCTCACTTCTATTTTTCAGATAGCCTATAAACCCTCTGCTTAGAACTCTTAATCCTATCTCTCTAGAGAGTTTCTCTAGCCATTCTATTGAAGGTAGATAGTAGTATCTCCAATAAATCCTATCTCTCTTTCTCCATGGGACAAAGTATTCATGAATATTACTAATAGCTCTAATTAGGAATAGCACTACATTAAATAATGTATATAGTAAAAATCTTATTTGTCTCCACGACCATATAGTAATAACTATAATGCCTAGAGGCTTAGATATTCTTTTAATCTCATTCAATACTATTGACAGATATTTTTTAGGTATGTGATGTAAGGATGCTATTGCTAAAATAGTATCTGCTACATCATCTCTTATTGGAAGAAATAACATATCTGCAGCTATAGAGTCTCCAAGAACTCTATTCTTTATTATATTATCTCTGCTTATCATTGACATCGAAAAAGATATATCTAAACATATGAGATATCCCTCCCTCATTTTAGATACATATATACCATTGATACATGGACCTGAGCCTAAATCAATGATAAGACCGTGTTTAGCTATATCAGATATTCTCCATGGCCTAGTTCTAAATCTAGAGAAACCTATTGCAATTTCATCATAAACCTCTAAAACCCTTAAGATAATATTCCTAGGATTCTTCGCTAAGATCATTTGCATCAAATAATGCATCTAGTATCCCAACTTCTAAAACAATATCCTATGGTGTTATATCTATGGAGGTGTTAATGCTCTGTAATACGCAAATATTCTTGATTTTTCATAGCAGGAAGCTAATAGCTCTGCTATGTTATTCAATCTAAATTTTGAATCTATCCACCTAATACAATTGCTTCTCAAATCTATATTTGGATTTATCTGAAGAAGTTCTTTAGCCCAGCTACTCCTTATTCTTGATAATATACTACCATCCTTTGTATCTATATACTCTGTCAATATCGCTATATCTTCAACTGTTTCTCCATATCTATACAAATCATCTATTGGCACTATAGCTCCTGTCCCATTATATCTATCCCACCCAATATCTATAACTGTTTCTGGAAGACCACCAACATTAGCAACTATAACGGGTGTTCCAAGTGCTTGTGATTCTATTGATACCATTCCAAATGGTTCGTATCTCGATGGAACAATAAAAGCATTTGAAGCATATATAAATAGCTTTAGAAGTTCTTGAGGAACAGGTTCTAGAAATAGAACTACACGACCATATCTCTCATTAGCAAGTCTTATAAGATACTCCTCATATCCTGTATCCCCTATAGGTATACCGAGAACTGCTATGCATATATCGTTAGACATATAGTCTAGAATTCTTATAGCTATATCAAGCCCCTTTGACGGTGTAATTCTACCTGCTACTGTCACTAAAAATCTACAGTTCCCCATACTACCAGTCTTTCTATATGGTAAACCATTGATAAATTCTCTAAGTAGTTTCATTCTAACGATATTCCTTCTATACTCCCCAGTATATCTATAGGCTATATCCTTTGCTTCCTCAATACTCCAATCAGTAACATTATGTATAACGAATGTCTTTGGCTCCAACCATCTACCAAAATAGTTTAGAATCTCATTAATATAGCTCCAACTATTCGATGCTAAAACATCTGATTCTAAAGAAACAAAGTTATCTATATTCCCCTTTACAGAATCCCAGACTACTCTTGGGTAATCAAGTTCATGTCTATTATATCGCCAAACCCTATGAAGAACATTAGGTATGCCACACCATTCACTTGATGCATAGTGCCATGGAAACGATTTCCATGATAAAAGATGTATTGAGTAAACAAATGGTATTGCATATCCCCTTAACTCAAAAAATATCTTTAGGAGAGAGCCTGCAATTCCAGAAGTCCAATCATTTGCATGTATTATATCTGGAACTTCATTATAGTGCTCTACCCAGTGAAGTAATGCTCTTGAGAAGAGAGATGCTTTTTCTTCAGCCCATGAATATATATGCCAACTATCTATAATCCTACCCGTAGATATATCTAGACCCTTAAACAAGACAAGTTTTGCACCATCAATACTTCCAATCTCTGCCCCTAGACAATACCAATATCTATTACCATCCATACCAAGTCTATAGGAACATATTCCAAAATCATCAACATTCTTAAGATTGAGCCTAGATCTATGTTCAGATGATAGATGTCTTCCATGAGAGGGCATAAATATTGTTACGTTGTATCCCTTCTTAACAAGTGCCTTTACATAGAGAGCAACGGCTCTACCCAAGCCTCCTAGTGAAGCAACACCATCATATTCAAAAGTAAGCATCCATATGTTTCTTATAGTTTGTGGTGCTATAATTATTGTTCAACACCTACTTACAGAAAATAAGGGGTGTACCTTAAATACTATTCTAAAAATACCTAAGACAACAATGTTTATAAATTCTTTCTACTAGTTAATAAGTAGTTAAGGCAGAAGATATGTATATAACTGGAGCCTCAGAACTACCATTGCATAGTGGACATGTGCCTCCATATCTACTTCAGTATATGAAGAGACTGGGTAAAGCTATCGCTATGTATATTCTAGATGAATTTGGTCCTACAACTCTTGTCAAAAGGCTTTCTGATCCACTATGGTTTCAAGCATTTAATAATGTTATAGGTATGGATTGGGATAGTAGTGGTTCTACAACAGTAGTTCTATATGTCTTAAAAGATTTTGCTAATGTCAATACATTTAAAGATATAGGTTTTGCTATTCTAGGTGGAAAAGGTATTGATTCTCGACAAATTAGTGAGGAGCTAAAAGCTCTAGAGAGATACTCTAACCTAGATATAGATAGACTTAGTTATTCAAGTAGACTTAGTGCGAAAATCGATGGGGTGGCACTTCAAGATGGATATACATTATATATTCATGGCATGGCAATATCGGAAGACAGTACTTGGACCATTATTCAACAGGGTATGAATATCAATATAAAACAAGCTAGAAGATACCATATATATTCATCAAATATAATTACAGCTGAAAATGATCCTCATAGCGGTATAGCTTGCAATAATGTTGGAGTAGCACTTAATCTAATAGATAGAGAATCACATAGAGCTAGAAAAACCATTATCGATATTGTAAACGATGATGTACATAGTGTCATAAGGGAGATAGCAGAGATTAATAGAATGTTACGTAGGAATTCCACTCTTACAAAGTGGATAAACAAAGAACATAGTATTTCAACTAATAAGAGATATATAGATCCTAACAAAAACCCTCTATTCTATAGACCAATAACAAATTTATCACGGATTGAAAATATCTTAAGACATATAGCATCAATAGAACCTAAAAACTTCGATGAATTATTACTAATGAGAAATGTTGGACCTGAGACTATTCGAGCCTTAGCACTAGTTGCAGATATAATATATAGTGATACCCCATCGTTTAGAGATCCTGTTACCCATGCTATAGATCCCTTCATATATGCATATGCACATGGTGGTAAAGATGGAATACCATATCCAATTAAAATAAATGTTATGAAAGAATCCATAGAATTTTTAGAGAGAGCAATTATAGAGGCAAAAATTGATGATAAAACCAAGAAAGACTCTCTTAAGAGACTACATAGATTATGGAAAGACATACTTAATAGTATAATCCATGAAAAAGATTTTAAGGATCAATAACATTTTTACAAGAATGATATGTATTAAACATGTCGTATTATCTAAATACTAAATCAATATACATAGTACTATTAAATACAACTTGGTATTGGTTTCTATTGTTTTTAACGTCATGTTTATATATCTTTTTGTTTCTACTAGTTTTTGGGTGTGTGTATGGCTGCATGTACAAAACCTGTAAGAGTAAAGACACCTGATGGAGCTGAGAAAGAGCTTGTGCCTAAGAAGGTCTGGGGGCTAGCTCCAAAGGGTAGAAAAGGAGTTAAGATAGGTCTATTCCAAGATCCAGCAACAGGAAAATACTTTAGAGGAAAAGTACCAGACGACTACCCAGAATGTGGATAAACAAATAAAACAAACATTTTTTTTAAAAATATTACCCTTCACCCCAAGATTATCACTAAATAAACTGTTCAGTTCTCTAGGGATGAAAAGCTATTATGTTTATCTAACTTTATCTCTGTTCTTCATGATAAATGAACGTGATTATTCTCAATAGATCTTTAATATTTTGATTGCTCCATAGATAATATGTTAGAGTTAAACGGTTAATAAGGTTCTACATCTACTAGTTGTGTTATAGGAGTGAGTAGATTGGGTTATATATGATGTTTATTGATACTATCTTGAAAATGAATAGATCGTTAATTCTATCATATTTTATGGGATTTAATATTAAATTAGCAAAGAAGATAGTTGAGAGAGGTATAGAAAAAGGGTATAGGTTTTCTGTATATATAGATGAAAGTTTAGCTCGTTTATCTTTTGAGAGGCTTTTAAGTGAAACTATTGAGAGAGAGATATGTATAATGCCAGATTGTAGGGATTATGATTATATAGTAGCTTTAATTTCTAATCCATATAATTTTGTATCTATATCTAATTATCAAAGGTTTATAGCTATTATGTCCCAGAAACCTAGAGGCTTATTAAGTAGAGGTGTATTTGATGAGGTTTGTAGTACTAAGAAGTCTAATATTTATATCAGTATGATATGTAGACATGGAAACTTCTATTTGTTTAGAGTTGAGGATAATGATATTGTTGAAGAACATATCCCTAGAACAATGATATCTATATACAACGATCTAAAAGGTTATGTAACTATGTATGGATCCATAAAAGCTTCTGATTTCTCTAAGTATATAGCTAGAAAATATGGATATAGTAAGGAAGAGGCTATTAGGATAATTAGAGAGGCAATAAGTTTAGGTATCTTTAGATATAGCTATGGATACCTGTCTCCAGGAATTGAAATTGAATAGTAAACCTATTTAAGGGTTTATTACTAATTCAAGTATTGGGATAGATCTTGGGAGGAATTTTTGGTGCTTTATCTCCAAAAAAGAGTAATGTTATAGATGTTGTGATTAGCGGTTTAAAGAGATTGGAATATAGAGGCTTCAGTGGAAGTGGTATAGCATTTTTACAAGATAATGATTTAGTTATATATAAAGATGCTGTTAGAATTGATAAACTTATAGAGCTATATAGATTAGATGAAGTTTCGAGCTGGATTGCTATAGGCCAGACTAGATATGCTACCCATGGAAAGCCTCATAAGAATAATACTGAGCCTCATACCGATTGTAAGAATTCTCTAGCTATAGTCGGTGATGGAGCTATAGAAAACTATGAGTTTCTTAAGGATGCCACAATAATACGTGGACACAAAGTTGTATCGAAATGTGATTTTGAGATTATAGTTCATATGATTGAAGATGAATTAGGTAGATATAGAGATATTGTTAGAAGTATTAATAGTGTTGTTAAAGATCTTGAAGGATTCTATACATTTGCGCTACTTCTTAGAGACTATAACTCTATTGTTTTATATACATCGCTTCAACCAATATTTATAGGTATTTCAAAGAATATATATCTATTTTCATCAAATAAAAGTTCTATGTATGGTATAGCAGATAGATATATCGAACTTGGTGCAAATGAACTTGGAATTATTTCTGAGAATGGAGTTGATGTATATAGTCTCTCTACACAGTCCAGGGTTGTAAAAGAGGAGAGGAATCTCGATGTTGATCCTAGATTTATAGATAGAGGTGGTTTTCCACATCATATGATTAGAGAGATCTATGAGATACCTTTCTCATTATTGAGAACTATATCATCTGTACAAGATAAATATTTATCGCTTAGTGCTAGATTCATTATTGAAGCTAGAAATGTATTTATAATAGGTAATGGAACTAGTCTTCATGCAGGTCTTGTGGCATCATATTATCTATCAGAGTTAGCAAATGTTAATCCAATAGTAGTTAGTGCTGCAGAATTTCCTCTCTACTACGTAGATAATATAGCACCGGGATCGCTGGTTATAGCAATTTCACAATCTGGAGAGACAGGAGATGTTCTACAATCTGTTTATGAAGCTAAGCTAAGGGGTGCTACAATTCTTGGAATAACCAACTACATTGGTTCTCGCTTAGCCAATCTATCCAATATATATCTACCGATAGGAGCGGGTCCCGAAATTTCTATACCAGCAACAAAGACATTTACATCAACCTTAATGCTTCTCTATATGCTTGCACTAAAAGCCTCAAGATATAGAGGAAATATTGATGAATCTGAATATAAGGATGGAATTAAATATGCTAAGATCATGGCACAAAGTCTTAATGAGTATATGCATAGGATAGATAAAGATGTAGCAAAAGTAGTGAAATTCATATCACAGTGTAGAAGTGGCTATATAGTTTCACGAGGAATTACATATCCAATAGCATTAGAAGGTGCTTTAAAATTTAAGGAGACAGCCTATGTTCATGCGGAGGGTGTTGAAGCTGGAGAATTTAAACATGGACCCCAATCACTTCTTGACGAGAATATCTTTACCATATTCATTATACCTACAGAGAAGATAGCTATAGAACCTACATATAGCTTAATATCAATGGCAAAGGAATATAAAACTAAGACTATAGTCATAGGTTATGAAGGAGATCAGAAACTAGATGAACTTGGCGATATACCTGTAATAAAATTACCAGCAGTAAAGAGACATCTAACACCGATAATTGCAACAATACCACTCCAATTCTTAGCATATAGACTTGGGATAGAGCTTGGAAGACCTATAGATACACCGAGATATCTATCAAAGACTGTTCACTAGAGACATTACAACGTTTCTCAGGACATATAAATTATCACCAGTAGAAGAAACAATGGGATGAATCTATGCCTGTTCTTTCACCAGAGACATTAATGAAACTATTCAATGTTAAAGAAGAGGATCTAGATTGTGGAGGGCTTAAGCTACATTTAGATAAAGTCTTTGTACCTATGGGTATGGGTAAGATATCTAAGGAGTCTAAGACTCTGCCCACATACCAGGAGATTCAAACTAATGAGAATAATGAGTATATCCTAGGTCCAGGAGCATATAAGATTAGATATAGAGAACTTGTAAAAGTCCCTAATAATGCTATAGCATTAGCATTACCAAGATCTACACTATTGCGTATGGGTGCAACAATATATACTGCTGTATGGGATCCTGGCTATGAGGGGAGAGGAGAGGGACTTATGGTCGTCTTTAATAAGGATGGAATTATTATTGAACGTGGAAGTCAAATAGCACAACTCATCTTTATAACCTTAGATAGACCTACATCTTTCATCTATAGAGGGGCCTACTACAGAGAGAATATATATTAATTATTATCTCTTATCTTTTTTCTTGATATCTAGTCCAAGTTCCTTAGCTATGGCATCAAGTAGATCTTTTTTAATTTCTTCACTATCTATAGAATTCAATAACCATATATATGCAAGAGTCCTAAGATTTTTCCTTAATGTGATAGAAAGATTATCTATAGAATCTCTTACCTCTCTAACACTCTGAATTACATGGATTAGTAGCTCTTGAATATGTGTTAATTGATGTGCTATCTCCCCCTGGATAATTCCAGAGGATTCTACTTCTCCCTCACTAGCGTGTTGTTCCTCTTCACTAGCTTCTGACATCTCTCTTGATATTCGCTCCGTTAATTCTCTCAAATCGTCCTCACTCTTAGGAATGGTCATCCTCTCTATCTTCACCATTATATAAACACCTTATTCAGAAACTATTAGCAAGCTTTTATTCTTATTTCAACATAATCTTTTAAATAAATGAAGGTTATATTTTTAGGTATAAATAGAGTCATAGATTATTAAGAATGAGTAACATTAAATTTGTCTAATTAATAATAGTGTTATGAGAGATAATTATGGATATAGATGAATATAGTCTAGATAATATAGTTGAAAGGCTGAAGAAGGAAACAGTAAGATTAGATGAAATTGATATACCATTGAAAAAGTTAATAAGATTTGCAAAACAATACATTGCAATCAATTTATGTTATGCATATATCCCAGAAGGAGACTTTAGAAAAAGAATAGACAAAAATAAAATCTATCAAATTTTGAATAAGTCAATAGTTCTATATACTAACGAGACTATAGATATGGTAATAAGGAATATGTATAGTATTGCAAATAGCTTTAATATTTTAGAGCGAAAATGTCAATCAATTATAAGAATAGAATATATGGATACAGCAATTAAATACCTTATAGTAATTACACCCAGTGATATTAAAATTCTTTCACCTATCTCACTAAATTCTTTTAATAATATTGCTGATGCTGTTGACTATATGTTAAATGATATAATCTCTAATAGAAAGATTGATAAGATATCATCTATTAAAATGATCTATCCCATAAATGGAGAAGAGCTCAAGTTAAAGATTGTATGTAGGTTTAATAAGGAGATTCTATATGCTGTTCTCATTAATAGTATAGTACTATGTCTACTAATTAAAAATCTGTGATGAGAATATCTGTCTAGTATTCGCGAAGAGTTCTCCGCTATGGACAGTAAGATTAGATTGAATAGGGGTTACTGAGATATAAAGATGGAGAAGGTTATTATGAGTATATAGAGATAATAATGTTAGCTTATATATCCCTCTAATCTAATTGTTGGAGCTTTTTCTGCTACAATGAATCCTTTCTCTATTGATATATTAAGTCCTAGATCTCTAGATATAGCATTTATTGATCTTAATGCAATAAATGGTATCTTTATTTCATGTGCTGCTACAGACTCCTTTAGTTCTCCATTTTCAATTAGATATAGCATTTCTGGAATCAATCTTATGTATCCTTTCTCTAGGGTGGCCATACTAATTTCATTTACATAAAAACCATTTCTTGTCTCCTCAATAATCTCCTTATCTTTCCAGTCACCTGGTTTCAATATTAATACACTATGAAATGGTATAGGTCTTGAGAATAATCCATATGCAGAGCCTGGTTCAGAGCCAAAGCTTTTAGCTGTGACTCTAGTGTGATGTAGATCTCTTACAACTCCTTCCTCTATTAGAGATCGTTTCCTTGTCCTTACACCCTCATCATCAAAAAATCTTATGGAGGGAGCCTCATAGTCATGAGGATCATCATAAAGTTCAACATCTTTAGAAGCAAGTTGTGTTCCAATAACTTTAGCGCTATATATATGTGAAGCATCGAGTAGATGAGAAATTTCATGTATTAACATAGCAGTACTTTGTTTACTTAAAACTATAGATGTTTTACCATATAGATATGGTTTAAGACCCTTTACCCCACTACTACTTCTTAATTTATCATGAGTCTCCCTAAATATACCATCTAAAATTTTTATAACATCTGTTTTTGACCAAGGTATTAAAGCTCTACGGCTTGCCGCAAGAAATGGAACACCATATACTGTTTTTCCAAGCATTGATATTTCAATATCTATAATCTTTCTATGCTCTACAGCTCTATCTCCATTTTCACGCTCAATTACCTTGCTTGTATTCCTCATAGTAAGAACTGCTTCACAACGTACATCCTCTAAAGCTTTTGTTTCTAGACACAGATTCTTGATCTCACTATGTAATTCATCTTCATCAGGAAACTCTCTCCCTATTTCAACATGACCTTTGAATAGTTCTGCCTCTGCAAATTCTCCACATATGTAGTCGTATCTTATCTTTCTATCCAATTTTTCTCTTAGAATACTGGGGTCATCACCATTTTGCATAGATACTATATACCAACAGCCATTAACATTAGCTCTATAGCCTATAACCTTAGCACTAAGCTTATTAAGCTCCATAGAGCCGTCTCTATATGCCAATTCAACTATCTTTTCACTATATATCACAGTATCTCTATATATCTCTGTCATAGAATCACTAAATAGATATAGTTATGTCTCTAAAAACCTTATATAGTTACAATACACTATATTATGATCTCGATAACATTATAGAATAGTATCAGATCACATAAATAACTTAATGATGTAATTGTATAGGGTATAGTCTTATTGAAAATGTTTAAAAAATGTGATAGTAAAACGTTCTAAGGTAAAGGGATTTGTGATGAAAACTAGTGTAGATTTGAGAAAGTTGGAGAAGATAAAAGAGGCTATTAGAGAGAAGGAGAAGATTGTGGTGATGTTTTCTGGAGGAGTTGATAGTACACTTTTAGCTAAGTTGGCCTATGATGTACTTGGCAATAATGCTATAGCAGTAACTATAGATTCTCCTGTAATACCTAGATCTGAAATTAGAGATGCTATACAAATAGCTAAACTGATAGGGATTCGCCATGAGGTTATAGAGATAGATGAATTGAGAAATAAATATTTGGTGGAGAATCCTCCAGATAGATGTTATTTATGTAGAAAGTTTAGAGATGCGATAGTTAAGAACTGGGCTAAGAGAATAGGGTTTGATGTTGTAGCTGATGGGCTACACTATACTGATTTGGAAGACTATAGACCTGGTATAGCTGCATCGACAGAAGATGGAATTTGGCACCCCTTTATTGAGTTCCAAGTCACAAAGGATGAAATTAGGGAGTATTCAAGGCTGCTAGGTCTTCCAACATGGAGTAAACCAAGTGTTGCATGTCTATGCTCTAGATTTCCATATGGATTTGGCTTAACTAGAGAGAGGGTAGAAATGGTAGAAAAAGCAGAAGAATTTCTAAAGAGTTTAGGCTTTAGAGAGGTCAGGGTTAGATACTTCCCATATAATATTGCCATAATAGAGGTGGATGATATTGAAAAAGCCATTAAAGAGAAAAATAGAATAATTGAACAGTTAAAAGCTATAGGATTTTCATTTATATCTGTAGATCTAGAGGGGTTTAAAAGTGGAAAACTGAATAGAACGGTACTATGGTATTATCTAAAGGAAGAAAAACATGATCAATCAAAACACCTATCTATACAATGAAGAGATTGTCATAATTAGCTATAAAGATTCTGTGATCAATAATATTTTAATCTTTAACAATATTCCAAACAATATTTCAATTGCCCTTTCTAATCTTTCAGCTTTATTATCTTATTATTATCTTAGAAGAAACTAGATACCGCTAATTCATTAAATATTTTAATCTATATAATATATGGATGGCGTAGGGCATTAATCTTAAAAAATGCTTCCCTAAGTCCATCTCTATTTATAGTAGGTCTTAGGAATGGTTTTAGGTCTATACCATTTCTAGCTAGTATACATGGTTTAAGAATTCCATCAGCTGAAAGTCTAATCCTATTGCAGTTTCTACAAAATTGTCTATTTCCTAACCATCTGACAAGCTCTATTTCAATTCCGTTATATAGAACATATACAGGTCGTGCATGTATATCTCTTATATATTTCTTTACAGCTATAGACTCAATGTATTTCTCAATAGTTTCTAACGATATATAGTATTTACTAAAAATATTCCTTGGAATGGTTATAGGTTCTAATTCTATAAATCTAATCTTTATATTTCCATTAAATCTTGATGCAAATTTTATAAACTCTAGATATTCATCATCATTAATATTCTTCAAAACAACAATATTTATTGTTAATGGGGTTAAACCTACATCTAATGCTTTTTTGATACCATCTAAAACTATTTCAAGTGAGTCTATCCCTGTTATATATCTATACTTCTCTCTCGATAACGAGGGGATGCTAACATTAATCCTTTTAAGACCTGCTTCAACAAGCTTCTCTGCTAAGATATGTAGAAAATATCCGTTTGTAGTCATCGATAAATCCTTTGGCTTTAACGAAGCTATTGATGATACTATCTCAATAATATCACGCCTTACTAATGGTTCACCACCTGTTATTTTAAACTCATTGATTCCAAGTTCCATGGCTATTTCTGCAATAGATCTAATTTCATTGGCATTCAAAAACTCCTTATGTCGATACACCCCCCAGCCCTCCATATGACAGTAGACACAGTGATAATTACATTCATGGGTAACACTAATCCTTAGATTCCTTAAGATTCTTCCGAAGTTATCTATAAGCAATAGATTTCAACCTTTATAGCATCATTCCTATGTTTAGCCTCATCTAGACATTAGCTAGGATAATAATCTGAAAATATAAATCTTCCTAAAATGACAAAATACTTATAACATTTGTTATCATTAGTGATAACTGTTATGAAGATATGTCTAGCTCTGGTATATGCAAAGGATAATAGATATACTGTAAATATTTTGAAAGCTGCAATAGAATACAAAGTACCTAATGTAGTAGTGTATACAGTTAGATGGGATGAGGACTATGATATTATTCAAAAAATTGCTATTCTAAATGAGAAATGTGAAAAGATGTTAATAGGATTTACATTTATGAGTACACAACTAATGTCTATAATTGACTATATAAAAATGATAAGAAGGGTATTCCCAAATGCCATTCTAATAGCTGGTGGACCGCATGCCTCTGGAGACCCTCTTGGAACATTAACTAATCTTGGCTTTGATCTAGTAGTCTATGGCGAGGGTGAGGATACTATGATTGAGATACTTTCATCGATAATCAATGGTGGTGATCCATATGTCTGTGGAACAGCATATATAGATGGTGGTAAAATGATAGTTAAGAAGAGATCTAGATATGTAGATCTAGATCAATATCCTCCCTTTCCATATTGGAGAAATACATTTAATCCTATAGAGATAATGCGTGGATGTTCAGCATCCTGCTATTTTTGCCAGGTTACATATCTCTATGGAGTTCCAAGATATAGAAGCATAGAGAGGATAGTATATTACAGTGAAATAATGTTGTCTTCAGGACTGAAAGATCTTAGATTTATAGCGCCAAACTCCCTCGGATATGGTAGTAGCAATGGTATTAAACCAGATAGTAAGGTCTTAGATCTTCTACATCAATTGAGGCTGTTAGCGAATAGATATGGGGGAAGAATATTTTTTGGTACGTTCCCTAGTGAGGTAAGACCTGATTCTGTTGAGGAAGATTTTATTAGGGAAATAAGAAGGTTTGTTGATAATAAGAGGATTATAGTAGGTGCCCAAAGTGGTTCCAATAGAATATTAAAAATTATACATAGGGGACATACATCAGAAGATATAGTAAATGCTGTACAAATCCTTACAAAATATGGCTTTGAGGTTGATATAGACTTGATTTTCGGCTTTCCATTTGAGACTAAGGATGATATAGAGGAGACTATGAAGCTTATAGAGAAACTGAAAGAATATAGAACAAGATTTCATCTACATACCTTTATACCATTGCCAGGTACACCATTCATTAAGTTATTACCTTCACCAATAGATGATGCTTTAAAGCATAGATTATATAAATTAATTGGTGAGGGGAGAGCCTATGGATACTGGATATCCCAGGAAAAACTATCGAAAGAGATTATTGAATTAGTAAGGAAAAATATTATATTTGATCTAGAGAAAAACTATAGAAATGCTAAGATGCACCTTTGCTAGTACTAGCAAATGCTTTAGATCTCATATACTCTTCAACTATCACTAGAATACCTGCTATAATTAGATATAGTCCTACAAGCCATGATATTAGTGCTGGTAGCACTATTACTAATATCCCAAATATTAGCATTAAAATCCCTATGCCTATTCTAGGCAAGCTAATTCCAAAATATTTCTTAAGAACTTCTTCTATCGATTTCTCTACTTTTCCAGACATTCTAACCACCTAAATAGAGGTATCTTATTAATAGTCCTAATATAGAGACCTAAATATAGTTTTCGTTTATAGCCGATGTATAGTAGGTTTGTTAATAAAATAATATTAAGATAATTTTAGCTACATTAAAAATGTTTATTGTATGCTGTTCTATTCAACTACTATAGATCCTGTTGGACATGAGGCTGCCGCATTCTTTGATGGTTCTACAAGGTTGTCAGGTATTTCTCCAACACTCTCTGTTTCTGTATCTGACTTTCTATAGGGATCTCTTATTCTTGTCTTTCCTGTTGCTGGATCTAGCTCAAATACATCTGGTACTAGTGCCCAACATACTCCACAGGCTATACAGGTCTCCTTATTTACCTTAACTTGTGCCATACAGATCCCTTGCTATAAGGATTGTAAAGAAAATTTAAGCTTTGCTAACATAAATATTCCTTACAGTAGCTAGAATATTACTTAATCCATGAATTTTTATAAATATCATTGGGATGATGTAGCTTTAGGCCGTAGCAGTTGAATGGTGAGAATGCCCCTACCCTCTGACCAAGAAAATTATTACATAATGATATTTTATCGTCTTAGCTCCATATTCTATTCTAAGTTTGTTAGGAACCCTATATAATTTATGAAATAGATATAGAATTCAGTATTAAGAAGCTTAATAAAGATAGAATTCTATCGTTTAGAATATTCAGAATAGCAAGCTATTGTAAAGAAACAATTAGATATTCTGAAGAATATTTATTGTCTAAGAGTTATTTGATGTATCGATGATACATCTATAAAGCTTCTTGAGGATGTCCTTAGCCATGGTATTCTTATTGGTATTAACGCTATTAGAGCTATTATGCCTTGGAAAATCCAGTTTAGAGGTGCTAAAACTACTACTTTATCTCTATAGCCATTGATTATTATATATATTGGAGCTAATGATATAGATACTAGCTCTATTTTAGCAATGGTAATGGTAATTGATGGTATTTCTACAAATAGAGATAGGGATACTATTAGTAGTGATATGAAGGGTGCCATAAGAGCTATCGGTTGTAGGTAAGCCATAACTAAAGCTATTTTTGTTCTACACCTTAAAACCTTCCTATATTTTATAACTACATCTTTTAGACACTGAAGAGATCCTCTATACCATCGAACTCTCTGTTTAACATAGCTAGATAACGTTGATGGAGCTCCCTCATAAACAATACTATCAAGTAGTGCAATTCTTCTCCCATACTGATATGCCTTAATAGATAGATAGGCATCTTCAGCCAATACCTCAGGAAAACCACCTATCATGTTTAGAAACTCCATTGAGAGAGCAAGACCCTCACCACTTACAAGAGGAACTCTAATTAACTTTGTAAGCCCTGGTAGCCCTACATTATACCAGAGCATAGTGTCTATATACGATAGTTTACCTATTACTGAATTACTAATTCTATAGACCTTTGTACCAACAATAGAATAACCATTCTTTATCAGTTTAGACACCTTATAGATATATCTATCGTCATAGATAGTATCTCCTGCATCTAGAACAATCACAACATCATATCTTCCAGAGATATTCTTTAACAAATTATTCATAGCATGTGCCTTACCTCTACGAGAACCTTTATTGATGAATATAGTTGTTTTAAATCCCACATCTGTTAGGATACCTATGGATTCTTTAACAATATTGTAAGTCTCAATATCATTGTTCTCCAATATTATAAAGATATCGAGGTTATCCTTGGGATACTTTTGTCTGGCTATGCTTTGAAAAGTTCTTCTTATAGACTCTCTATCTTCTCTATAGAAGGGTAGGAGAATAGCTACTAAGGAAGTCTCTGGATTATTTGGATTCTTATTATTTTCAATCTTTATCCATACCTGCTCCTTTAAGTTACGAATAACACTATAGAGTGATGGAATTCCATAGACAAAAGAGAGAACTATTATAGTGGTAGGTATATACCATATGAGCGCAAACACATTAGCACACCTAGATCTAGATTAGAATTAAGTGGTAGCTAAACAAAAACTTTTATGAGACTTTCAACTATTGGCCTAAAATCACATCTATTATTCTATTAGCCATCTCTCTCCTCTCCTCATTACTCCCTCTTTTATACATAGTAGCATATAGTAAGAGAGTTTTTCTATGGTTATAACCTAGATCTATTATCTCATACACATACTTATCCCCTATCTTTCCATTCAATATAAAACTTAGTACCCTAGGCAAATTATTAGAGTTCTTCCTAATTCTTGCAGATTCTAAATCAATGATATATACATTCCTTGGATCATCACATCTAACTACTATTTGTTTTAATGGATTTCTAATCTCTTCTACATCTATTCCTCTAATATCTAGCTTGTAAAATAACTCTATTAAACTTATTAACAATATCCTTAATCTCTGGCTATCAATGTTATTACTGATATAATCCCTTAATATATATCCGTCTATGTATTCTCTTACAATAAAATTATCGGTATAGTCATATACTCTTGGAATACCATTAACATCTTCAGCAAGTTTCATTATTAATGCCTCTTGTCTTAAGCTATCTCTCTTAGAATCTATTCTCCTTATCTTTAGAGCTACATATCCATATAAATTGTGGTAAGCTAGTGTTACTATCCCTGCGTGTCCTTTTCCAATAACACTAAGCTTTCCTATCTTAATTGATCCATAATTAAAAATAGCTTTAATTCCAAGACTTTTTACTTCTTCTAATCTTTTTGAACACTCTTGTGATAAGGGGTTTGGATAACATAGAATTTTATCTAGATCAGCATCATTAACTACATCAAATTGATTGAGATGTCTACAAAATATCATTTGATTTTGTATTCCATAGCCTTTCATAATCCTTTATAATCACCTTCTACCTAAAGCTTTACTATTTATGATTTATGATAAAGTAGATGTTTATAAGTTCTCTATATAGCATATCATCCTTGCGCTAAATGTCAACAATCGTAATAGGGATGAGACTTACACCATATACCCCTGTGAAGAGCTCTGGATAGGGTGATGATGGTTTTGGAAAACTTTGTCATCTATAGCTAAGGATCAATCAATCTCTTATAATCTGCTCTACACCTCTCTAGAGATATACTCTTTAAGCTATGTAGAATTTTATTCATAATCCTTCTACCTAGATTATGAGGTCTATAGATTCTATATCCTTGAACTATTAAGCAAAACATCTTCAAAGAAATATTATCTAAAATAGCTTTTAACTCTATCAAATCTAAAGTTATTATTGTTTGCAGAGGTGTACTACTATAATGTATCAATTTAAAGCAAAATTTAATGAGACTAGGTGGTCTATAGAGAAAGAGCTTGAGTTAGTGGAGCTATGGGAAAAGGAAGAGCTGTTCGATTTTGTTTATGATCCTCAGAAACCTATACTAATAGTTGATACCCCACCTCCATATATCTCTGGTAAGCCACATGTAGGACAAGTGGCTCACTATGTACAGATAGACATGATTTCTAGAGCATATAGAATGCTTGGATACAATGTCCTAGTACCCTTCTACGGAGATAGAAATGGGCTTCCAGTTGAGATATTTGTTGAAAGAACATATAGAGTTAATCCACATGAAATTGCTAAGAGTGTTGAAGGTAGAGAGAAGTTCCTTGAGTTATGTAAAAAACATCTTGATGAAGTAGAGAAAGAGTTTATTAAGATATGGAGACGCTTGGGTTGCTCCTTTATTTATTGGAAGGAGGGTACAGATAGCGAAGAGTATAGAAGGATAACACAGGAGACATTTATAGATATGTGGAATAAGGGTCTTATCTATGAAGCTGAAAGACCTGTTATTTGGTGTCCTCGCTGTAAGACAACACTTGCTGAAGCAGAGATAGAGTATAAGGAGGAGGAATCCGATTTATACTATATAAGATTTCCCTTGGTAGAAGGTTATGTAGTTATAGCAACTACTAGACCAGAGCTACTTGGTGCATGTTTAATCCTTGCCTATAACCCTAGTGATGAGAGGTATAAGCATCTTCAGGGTAAAAAGGCTAGAGTTCCACTTTATAACTACGAAGTTGATATAATTGAACATAAATCTGTTGATCCTAATTTCGGTACAGGTATAATGATGATATGTAGCTATGGTGATCAATCAGATGTTAGAATTATAAGAGATCTAGGGTTAAAACCAAGGATATTGATAGATGAGGATGGAAGATTTAATCAGGAGGCCGGGATAATAGCAGGTCTTAGAATTCAAGAAGCTAGGAAAAGAATTGCTGAGGAGCTACAGAGACAGGGCTATCTTGTAAAGATAGAAAGGATTAGGAGGAATGTACCTACATGTTGGAGATGTGGAACACCTGTAGAGTTCATTCATCATAGAGAGTATTTCCTTAAACAACTAGAATTTAAGGATAAGTTAAAAGAGATTGCATTAAGAATAAGATTTCTACCTGAAGAGCATAGAAAACGATTATTAGATTGGATAGACTCTATAGCTATGGACTGGCCAATATCGAAAAACAGATATTATGCTACAGAGATCCCGACATGGAAATGTAGCAAATGTGGCTCAGTGCTTATACCTAGTAAAGGAAGATATTATAGGCCATGGAAAGATCCACCACCATGGGATAGATGTCCTGTATGTGGAGCCCCTAAGGATTATCTAGTTGGAGAGACAAAGGTTTTTGATACATGGTTTGATTCCTCTATCTCCATACTATATGCTTCAGGAAAAACAAAGTATCCATATATTCATGATTTATATCTGAAGGGAGCTGTAGAAGCTTTGAGACCACAAGGATATGACATAATAAGGACATGGCTTTACTATACATTATTAAGAATATATCTACTCTATGAAAAACCTGCCTTTACTGTTGTAAGGATCACTGGCATGGGTCTAGATGAAAAAGGTGAAGCTATGCATAAGAGTAAGGGGAATGTTATATATCCAGAACCATATATAGATAAATATGGTGCTGATGCATTTAGGTTTTGGTCTGCAGTAGCAGCAAAACTTGGTAGCGACTATAGATTCTCTGAACAACTACTGAGAACAGGGCTTCTATTTATAACAAAGCTACTAAATATTGCAAGATTTGTATCAATGTTCCCAGTAATCGATAGTGTAGAGACTCTATATCCTCTTGACAAAGCATTGCTATCTAAACTTAATGAGGTTATAGATATAGTTATTAATAGCTATAGGAATATGGATGTCTATGAAGCAACACAAACCCTGTATCACTTCACATGGGATATCTTTGCAGATCACTACATAGAGATGGTGAAACAACGAGCATATAACTTCAACAACATATATAGTATCGAAGAACAAAAAAGTGCTTGGTATACTCTTCACACAACTCTAAAATACATACTACAAATGCTTGCACCAATAACGCCTTTTGTAACAGACTACATATGGAGGAAGTTATACTCAAAAGATACATCTATACATAGAGAATGTATGCCTAGAAAGATAGATAATATCGATAAAGAGATGTCAAGACACTTAGACATTATTATTACTATAAATAGTTCTATATGGAGATATAAGAAATCTCAAAATCTTAAATTATCGGATAAGATACGTGCAACTCTATACATACCTGAATACCTATCTCCATATGCAAAAGACTTAGAAATATTCCATGGAGTTACATCAGTAGTTATAGGAATGCCTAAAAGTGGGAATTATATTGAATTGACAAAGAACGTATATTTAGAACTAGAGTAAATCATATAGCTGATAATCTCTTTATGAATAGCACCTATCAATGTCTTTCATATCTCTCTCATCTTAGCTTTTGCTCAACGATATAGGTATTATATTGTATGAAACTTATAAAACTTTGGAATTCTTCTTTAAAGAGTGAAGCCCTATAGCATAAGAGGTGATTGTCATCGATATCCTTAATATTTTTAATAGATATAGCATTGAATGAGAGTTTTGGAATAATAAAAGCATTGAGAATAGCTCAAGAATGTAAAGCACATATAGTATCTCTAGACAGTAATAGAAATACTATATCATTATCATTGAAAGATCCTAGCTATGATGATATAAAATGTTTAAGTAGAATTGATGGTTATGTATCAATAGAACCTAGAATAATTATTAATCTGTGTAACCATAAGGTAGATCTCTTCAGCTTATTAAGAAATACCAATCTGAATTACAAACGTTTTTCTTCACTAGGAAGATTGATATGTTTTATAGAGTTAAAAAAGGGGGTTATAGCTATATGGAAAACATCGAAAGAATGTATCTTCCTTGGAAGATATCTGAATACAAAAAGGGTTTCACCTCCAATATCACCATCATCTTATACTGTTATTGGTAAATGGACGGAAGTTTTATCGATAATCGATACGTTATTGTCAGATTTAAATGAATTTATTCACCAGATAGCTAGCTATTTATAAAGATGTGAAACTTGGAATATTATGGTTTTAGAACTATTTAACATTTTAGAATCAGTGTGGATTCAGCAATCCTGGTGTAACTTATGGTAACAATTTCACCAAATCTCGTCTATAAGCATCTTAGTAGCTCTCCACAGCTAAAATCTGCTTTCCAGCTAATCGAAGGTGACGATGAAATTGTAGAGTTATTAAGAATGAGTAATATTATGGCTGTAAGTAGATTGAGATACAATGACCATGGAATTGTTCATGCAAGAATAGTTGCTGGTACAGCTCTTGAGCTTGTCGATATACTCAATTCTAGTAATATAGTATTTACAACCCTTAGAGATGGAACTGCTAGAACTCTTGATGATATAAAGATTATCATGCTACTCTCTGCATATTTTCATGATATTGGTAATTCTGTTCATAGAACACAACATGAGCTTATAGGAGTTATTATAGCTAAGGATATTATTCATAGAATTTTAAAAGATCTTGGCTATGATACTAAGAGAGCTATTGCTCTAAGACAAGAGATTCTACATAACATATATTCAACAGCTTATGATGTAAAATGTCTAACAATAGAATGCAGTATTATTAAATTGAGTGATGGGCTTGATATGTCAGAGGGGAGAGCTAGAATTCCATACAGATTAGGAAAAATGGATATGCATGCTGTTTCAGCTCTAAGTATAAAATATGTAGATATTGAGAAGGGTGTAGAAAAACCAATTAAAATTATTGTTCATATGAGTGAAATAGCAGGTCTATTCCAGTTAGAAGAAGTATTGTTGCCGAAGATAAAGACGGGTTTACTTGAAGACTATATAGAGATTTTCATAGAGAATAATGGTAGATTGATAAAGTTCTATCCTTTATAGGATTTCCCCTCTATATACCATAATCTATTTTTATGTGCTTAAATCTATATTTCCTAAGTATATCTATGTCTATGACGCTATAGTTATTAGCTAATCTCATTAGATTGATATAGTCCTCTTCACCCATAACCCCAGATCTATATATACATAGATATCCATTTACGCTATAGACACATATTCCTATACCTCTATTAGAAAGAATATCTATTCCTGTTAATATATCGACTCTTGAAAATGCTGGATATATAGAATATGGATGTGTATGTGATAAAAAGATTGTATCAATAATTTTAGGGAACTTAACATTTTTCTCAAATCCCTGTAGTATAACTCCCTTCCCATCTCCTAGTAAAATTAATGCATATTCACTCTCACTAAATATCCTAGGAACTAGATAATTTGCAGTTAGCCCCAAACATCTTCTGTAAAGCTTCTCATAGATTTTATCAATATTATTTTGCACTCCTCTTCTACATCTAATATGGATCTCTATATCATTAATGTGCTCTATAGTACTATGTTCACAATCACTATCTATATTAATCTCTATACTATCTATATTATCTAGTGAATCTAGTGATAATAGATTGTTTATCTCAATACCATTGATTATCTCTATGTTTAGTTCATCTATTGCTATCTCTATTGCATCTTCTATAACTAGTAAAAGTTTGAAGATTTTTGCAATATGTTTTGTTTCTTCATTCTCTATTAGATCACTATACCTAGGTATTACCATTATCAACATCTTAAAACTTTATAAAGGTATTAAACCATGCTTCCTGGGAGGAGGTCTTATTCTTATCTCTCTCTTAGTCATTAGAAATTCTAGTGCTTTAATAAGTATTGGTCTTGTATGACTGGGCTCAATTATAGCGTCTATATATCCACGTGAAGCTGCATAGTATGGTGTTGCAATTCTCTCTCTATACTCCTCTGCTAATTTCTTTAAGAGTTCTTCCCTCTTAACAGGATCTTCTATTGATTGCAACTTTTTACGCCATATAACTTCAGCTGCTGCTTCAGGACCCATAACAGCTATTTCAGCTGTAGGCCATGCCACAACAAAATCTGCTCCCAGATGCCTCGATCCTAGTGCTATATATGCACCTCCATATGCCTTTCTAACAATTACTGTTATCTTAGGTACTGTCGCTTCACTATATGCATAGATAATCTTAGCACCATGTCTTATTATCCCTCTATGCTCTTGGAAGGTTCCAGGTACAAATCCTGGTACATCGACAAAGGTTATTATTGGAATATTAAATGCATCACAGAATCTCACGAATCTAGCGATTTTATCAGAAGAGTCTATATCTAGAGCACCCATATAGTATAGAGGTTGGTTTGCTACAATACCTATAGAGTATCCATTTAGTCTTGCAAATCCTACAATAGCATTCTTAGCAAAGTCTCTATGAACTTCAAAGAAAGTATTCCTATCTACTACTCTCTCTATTATCTCATACATATTATACGGCTTAGAAGAGTCCTCCGGTACAACATTATTTAGTGCAGTATCTATTCTCTCAGGATCATCCATTGGTTGAACTCTTGGTGGAAGTTCCATGCTGTTAGACGGTAGATAGGATAGAAGTTTTTTCACAATCTCTATCGCCTCCTTCTCATTACTCGCAACAAAATGAGCTACCCCACTCTTCGACGCATGTACCTCTGGACCTCCAAGCTCCATCTCAGTTACTTCTTCACCTATAGCAGCTTTTACAACTCTTGGCCCAGTTATAAACATGTAGGAGATTTTATCAACCATTATTATAAAGTCCATTAATGCTGGTGAGTATACTGCTCCCCCTGCGCAAGGACCCATTATAACTGCTATTTGTGGTATAGCTCCAGATGCAGCAACATTCATATAAAAAATCTCTCCATATCCCCTGAGAGAATCTACACCTTCTTGAATCCTTGCACCTCCAGAATCATTGAGAAATACTACCGGAACACCTACGGATAGAGCATACTGCATTGCCTTTACAATTTTTGCTGCATGCATTTCACCAACAGATCCTCCCATAAAGGTGAAGTCCTGTGCTATAGCAACTATATTCCTACCATCAACTTTTCCAAATGCTGTTACGACACCATCGCCATAAGCCTTCCTCTCACTCATATCAAACTCTGTAGCTCTATGTGTAACAAACATATCTATCTCAATAAATCTGCCTCCATCAAACAAAAGCTCGAGTCTTTCACGTGCAGTTAGCTTTCCTGCTGCATGCTGTTTATTTATAGCTTCTACTCCACCACCAAGTTTTGCTATTTCCATCATCTCCCTTAACTTTCTTATCTCACTTCTCTCATAACCAGATAGATCAGACATATATCCGTACCCATTGAATATTCATTAAAATCTTGATTAATTGGTTATTATATTTGATAGTAGTTGAAGGGGTTATAAATCACTAACGCTTTATATCGTATTGAGTAATTAATAGCAACCCTTATTTATCTCAGAGAAAAATTAGGATGTAAAAGGTTAGCATTAATGCCTCAGAAGATTGTAGTAGAATTCAAGAATCAGCGATATGAAGTGGAAATACTTGAGGAAAAAGAGGGTGTGATTAGGGTTAGAGTTGGAGATAGAGAATACATTGTATATCTACCACAGGAATCTACAGGATATAGATCATATCAACTGCTTATGGAAAAAGGTAGAGCTATAGAGAGCGCCAATAGACAGGCTGTTGAGGAGGAGCTGATACAGAGAAAAGAGGATAGATATATATATTCTGAGATCCCAGGGAGAATAGTTAAGTATATGGTTAATGAAGGGGATTATATAAGGGAGGGAGATGTAATAGCGATTATTGAGTCTATGAAGATGGAAATAGAACTTCGAAGTAATAAGAGTGGGAGGATTAAAAAAATTCTTATTCCGAAGGGTTCCTTTGTTAACATTGGTCAACCATTGATTGAGCTTGGGTAAATACTACTTCTTCTTTTTCTCTTCTTTCTTCTCAGCTTTCTTTTCCTCCTTCTTCTCAGGCTTCTTCGACATTTCTATGTCACCAAGCATAATATGGTTAACTGTATAGAACTAAAACATTTGTTCAACAGACTATTAATACATATTAATAATTAGGATACTATTTCATGATCTATGCCACTATATAACATATAGATAGAGTAAGTTTGGATACTTATTCTTATTAATGAGATCTATACATTCTTTACTAATGTATATCGTTGCAATACCTATAACTGATATATCGTTCATATTTAGAATAGATATAATCTTAGATAACTTATCTTTCTCATTTATCATTAGATCAACTAAAAAGAATTTTTTATGTTGATGCAGACAGTCTCTAGGAATAAGTATATATTTTATTGATTGTTCTGTGGAAGAGTAGTACCAGAGAATCTTGACATTTTCCTCAACTATATTCCTATTTACCAATGGTATGCATAATTCGCATCCCATCTCTATAGATATTGCTGTAGCTAATGGTATTGCTTCTTGAGATAGGCTAAATACATAGTCTATCTCCTCCTCACCAAGCCTTTCCTCTATTACTAAGGAATATAGTTCTATGAAACCTATATTTCTTGCAACATGTTGTGGCATATCTCTATATTTCTTAGCTATATCATATAGTAGTTCATCTATAATTTTCTTTTCGCTAAGCTTATTCTTTATATCTTCTACAACTTCATCACTTGGTATACCTAGGAAATTTATGTATTTCCATAAACTTTGGAATGGAATATCGAGAATCTTTTCAAGATCTCTTAGACTATAGAAATAATTTAAAGCTCTCAATATTTTTATAATTCTTAGTTTTTCTGCTCGTCGTACTGAGGTAGTGCTAGACATATTAGTTCCGTCACTACCACTGTTTTCTGCTGATAAAAAATATTTTTATGTAACGTCTTTAAAAATCCAACTAAGATCGGGAACATTCTTACGCTTTATACCTTCTTCAAGGATTGCATGTGCTATTAGTGGAAGAGCTATAGTTGCATCAACATATACAACTCTCTTCTTAGCCTTAGGAGCGACCTTGCCCCAGCTTACTGCTTCCTCAAGTGTAGCTCCTGATAAGCCTCCCCATTGTGGTGCATCTGTCGTTATCTGTACGACATATTCTAGTGGTTTATAGTAATCCTTTATTCCTTCTTTTTCTGCAATAATTGTTTGTGCTACTGTAACTAGATTGACATAGTCTTTAGGTACTCCACCTCCTATATATATAGCTGAAAGTTTTTCAGATCTCCTCCCAATCTCAACAATTTGATCAAAGTCTTTTACCATATCTAGAACAATATTATGTCCCCTTTCTCTAATAGCCATGATAGCTGCAATACCATATCCACTATCAACTAGTGCTGGTGAGAAGACCGGTACCTTTTTCCTATATGCAGCGGCTACAATACTATCAATATTTCTTTCATTTAAATATCTTCCAAATAGATATAAGAATTCTGCTGTTGAGTATATAGAACCCTTTGGTAATGTATATATGAACTCTTTTATTAGGTTCTCCATCTTTCTATAATTAAGTTCACTTGCATATACATCATAAAATCTATCTATCTTATACTTCAATAGTTCACTATCATCTACATAGGGACTCCCCTTATAATAACTAAATCCCATAGCCTCATATATATCTTCAGATATATTAGCACCTGTAGATACAACAACATCTACATATCTATTCTCAATAAACCACTTGATAATTTTCCACATACCAGCAGTACTCATAGATCCTGCAAGACCTAAGAATATAGTTGTATTAGGTTCTTGAAGCATTTCAACGATTATCTTATATACTTCACCTAGGGCTCTCCCCTGATATGCTGTATCTGCCATATCCCTCAAAATCTCAGATATACTCCTACCTCTCACTTCTATAGTCTTCAATTTCTCTATTAGATATGGATTTGATTCCTCAACTACCTCTTTATCCATTTTAAACACTTCAAGGCTTTAATCATATCTCTGGTTAAAAGCTTTAATCCTTTTACAACATTATATCAGTAAATGCTGGTGTAATGGTATAATGAAAGATGTTGTATTTATGTTTGAGGTTCATCAGCCATATAGATTGAGAAGGGATATCAATATAAATATGATTAGAAAGGCTTTTGAAAGGAAACTAAATGTTGATTCACTTGAAGATCTATTATTTGACGAGGAACAGAATAGAGCAATATTAGAGAGAGTAGCTAGGAAATGCTATATACCTGCAACGAGAATACTTATAGATGTGAATAGAGAGCTTAAGAAACAAGGAAAGATGTTTAAGATTGCTCTTAGCATAAGCGGAACCTTATTAGAACAATCAATTAAATGGAATAGAGCTATCATAGATATATTTAGTGAAGCTGTTGCAGAGGGATTTGTGGAACTTATTGATCAAACATATTACCATAGTCTTGCATCACTATTTCCAACAAGTGATGAATTTATTGAGCAGTTAGCATATCATAGAGGGTTGATAAAGGATATATTTGGAGTAGAACCACAAGTTGCTGAAAATACAGAGTTTATATTCAATAACGATATTGCAAACATATTTGACAGACTCGGATATAAAGTTGTTTTAACAGAAGGTGTGGATCACATACTCGGCTGGAGAAGTCCTAACTATGTATATAGAGCATGGAATTCTGATCTAAGAGTTCTTGTACGCAACTATAGATTAAGTGACGATATAGGATTCAGATTTTCGGATAGAAAATGGGATCAGTATCCATTGACAAGCGATAAATATGCAGATTGGATTGCATCAACATCTGGAGATGTAATTTTTATAGCTATAGACTATGAAACCTTTGGCGAACATCATGATCCTTCAACTGGTATATACGAGTTTCTAAGATGGCTACCTAGTAAGTTGATAGAAAGAGGAGTTAACGTTGAGTTTCCCTCTATTGCTGCTTTCAACCATACACCAAAAGATTTCTATGATGTACCTCCATGGACAACTATAAGCTGGGCTGATGAAAGAGATCTCTCAGCATGGCTTGGAAATGAATTACAGAGATCAGCTTTTGAGTTATATCTATATCTAGAGCCTTATGTTAAAGCTGTCGGAGGAGTATATCTCGATATTTGGAGAAAGCTTGGTTCTAGTGATCACTATTACTATATGGCTACAAAAGGTGGGAGTGCTGGAGAAGTACATTCATATTTCTCTCCCTATAAAGATGTTGTAACTGCCTATAGAGTCTATATCGAGGCCCTAACTACTTTAGCTATGATGCTCTCTGAAACCATTATGAGCAATCCACAGAAGTATGCTATCCATATCACTGTTCCTCCATCGAGAGCATTCCATTTCTATCTAGCTCCAGGTAAACCTCTTGGAGTTAAATGTAGAAATTTGCTAGAGCTTCTAGCCTCGTTACAGAGTGTGCCCATAGAATCAATAGTATATCATCTAAAGAGAGGAGATCTCTCAGCGTGGTTAAGAAATACTCTATTCCTAGATGATCTAGCTATGAAGTTAGATGAATTTGCTAAGTCTATGGAGTATAGGGAGATGGTTAAACAGAGAGATGTTATTCGTGATAAAGTTATAGAAATTATTAAGCAAACACTATTTTACTCCACATAAATAGTTATTATAGTTATTAAAGTATCTCACTTTTTATCTAGATCTAGATGTCGAACTAATGATTAGGCGGAAAGGTAAGTAGATTATGGCTATATATATACTTCCAGATTCTGTCATTTACACTGTTGGTGATACAGCTAAGGTTAACGTCTCTATCAGAAAACCTGAGAAATGTCAGGATGAATCTGTAGAAATAGAGTTTAAAGCTATGACTAGAAACGATGTTGGAGGTATTGAGGTTTTTAGTAGTAAAGATGTTGTTAAAATGACAGGGAATTCTACTGATATAGTCTACACCTTTGATGTAAAACCTAGTGTAATACGTATAACTAAGGAATATTCCATACTTTATATTGAGGCTACAGCTAAAATGTGTGACTATAAGGATAAGGATTCCACAATAGTGTATATATATCCAGAGACTAAACATCTCGTAGATCTTGTCATTGTTTGGCATCATCATCAACCACCAAATTATCTTCCAAATGGGTTATATTTTGCTGATTATCCATTTAGATGGGTATGGTTTAATCTATTTGAGCCCTATACCACTGGAGGTCCTTACTATGTTCATGCAACTGTATACAAGATGTTTCCAAATGTTAAAACTACAGTACATCTCTCACCAAGTCTTTTAGCACAGTGGAGAAATGCTATAGAGAATGGATATGTTATGGAGAATGGGACAAAGATCTCTAAGGAGGATAAAACGATATCTATGATAGCCACTACATTAAATATGTACAGAGAGTTGGCATCAAATGGTGTTATAGAGATTCTTACATCAGTTTATGCACATACTATTGCGGGATATGTTATAGATAGACTTGGAATGGATGGAATTATCCGTGAAGAACTTGAAATAGGTAAGGAAACTACAAAAACAGTAATGGGGGTAGAACCTGTTGGTGTATGGACCCCTGAAATGGCGTGGCATAATAGACTTACAGAGCTATATCACGATACTGGTATAAGGTATACAATATTATGTGGCAAGAGTCATTTTCCTAGAGCTATAGGAGATAGGGGAAGTCCATATGAGCTATATAGAATTGTATATGGGGGTAAATATATAAATATTCTATTTAGAGACCAAGAGATAAGTGATATTATAGGATTCAACAATAATTTTCCTATGCTTAATATGGCTTTTGAGACTGCTAGAGATGTAGTTAGAAGGATTGTTTCTAGAAGGGGTATTGTGACAATAGCTCTTGATGGAGAGAACTGGATGATATTCTCAAAGTATCCTAGTAATACCTATCCATTCCTCTACTATCTATACCAACTCATAGATAGTGCTCAGAGAAAAGGGTTTATAAGATGTCTACTTGGGAGAGATGTTGTAGAGATATATAGAGATAGGAGTAGGAAGCTAATCTATATATCTACAAATTCATGGATTAATGGATTTAGTAAGTGGGATGGAGAGATACCAGAACAAAAATATATGTGGTATGAAGTATCACGTGCATATGATATGATTAGACTTTATAGAGATGTCTATGGCGATAAAAATGGTGTTAAGAGAGCTAAATGGGCTTTATATCATGCAATAGATAGTGATTTTTGGTGGGCAGATTTCTGGAACCCTAGGGTAATTAAGGAATGGATTAACGAGGTATATAGATCTCTTTATCTATATAGAGAATAGCTTTTCATGAATATATTAGGTTCTCTATATGAGCATCTCTAGGTATTTCTTTATGGGGCCATACCTTAGTATTAATTAGAATAACATTATCTTCTATAACAGTGTTATCACCTATTACACTATTTATTATCTTTACATTTCTTCCTATCTTAACATGTCTCCCAATAATGCTATTCTCAATATGTGTCCTAGAACCTATTTTACATCTATCCATAATAACACTTCTAGTTATTGTTACATCATTATCTATAACACTATAGTTATCGATAACAACATCTGATAATGATACCCCTTTACCTATCTTTACATGTCTACCTATTAGAATATCTCCATCGGTCTTTATATATCCATTCAATATATCGCTTAGGATTTCCTTATGAAGTTTCTCAGACTCTCTACTCTTTCCCTGAACCCTTACCCCTGGTGTAAGAGGCTTTGCCTCTAGATCTTCTGGAGATAAGGTTTTAAGTAGATAGAATGTTGCTTCAAGATATCTCTCAGGAGTTCCAATATCAAACCAATAACCATTTAATATATATGCATATACCCTCTGTGTTAACTCTATCGCTAGTGGTATTATATGTTGTCCAAAATCCATCATCCCCTTATATCTCATCTCCTTTACAAGATCCATACATAGGAATTCTCTAAACTCTTCAGAGAGTAGATATATACCTGTATTTATATATCTACTTGGAGCTTCCTTAGGATTTCTTGGTTTTTCTACAAATCTTTTAATTCTATAGTCTTTCTCAATATCTGCTACACCAAAATGAACCAGCTCCTCCTCTCTATCAAGGTATTTTACAGCTATACTCATAAACGAATTATTACTTGCATGAAATCTCCAGAAGTCTTTTAGATCTATATCAAAGAGTAGATCTCCCTGAACTACGAGAACAGGTTCATTAATATCGTAGTAGTCCATGATTATTCTAACACTATCAGCATTCCCAACGCTATCCTCATTAGGCTGAAAACGTATTCTAACATCTGGAAGATTATACTTAGCCCTAATCTTTAAACCCTCACCAAAATAGTCATAAACCTCTTTATAGTTAATATATCCACTAACACCCATATAGAATTCCTTTATACCCTGACGAGCAAGTTTAACAATTGTAAACTCTATTAATGGTCTATTAAGAAATCTTACAAGAGCTTTAGAAGTTTCAATAGTGAGAGGTCTTAGTCTTGTTCCATATCCACCTAATGGAATTATTGTTTTTCTGAGCATAAATCCACCATATAATAGTATGCTCTAAAGATTTATATACTTAATGTGATATTGATTCATATACTGATAATCTCTATATCGAGATCTTGATATTTAATGCCATATTCTATTGACTTAAACTACATTTTCTATCAATGGCATTTCTAAGTATTTCTGCAGCTTCCTCTGGAGTACTATCATAGGTAAAATTACCTCCTCCTGTCTCCATACCTGCTGCAAATTTCTGTTTTCCTATAGTTCTATATATACCATATATCTCTATATGGAAGTGATAGAAATAGTAATTACCATGTATAGGTGCTTGATGCATAACTAATATATATGGCATTGGATTCTCAAATATATTCTTAAGACCACATAGAACTATTTTTAATGTTTGTGCTAATAATGTAATATCATTGTTGTTTAAATCTCTCAGTGTTTGGATATGTCTATATGGATATATATGTACTTCAAAGGGCCAATGTGCATAGTACGGTATGAATGCTATCCATGAACTATTACTATATACTATTCTTTCCCTATCCTCCAGCTCAGTCTTAATAATATTACAGAATATGCATTGCTTCTTAGTTTGGTAGTATTTATTAGAGTTAACAAGTTCTCTAAATACCTTGACAGGTATGAATGGTAATATATATATCTGTGAATGTGGATGCGTCAATGAAACACCGATTTCTCTACCCTTATTTCTAAAGAATAGGAAGTATACTAGTCTTTTGTCAGTAGATTCCTCAATAAATTTATCTCTTACCATATGAATAACTTTAGATATCTCCTCTACACTCAAATCACTAATATCATCAAGATCATGTTTAGGTGTTTCTATAACTACATAGCATTTGCCATAAGAGTATGAAGAATTGTAAAACCTATGTCTATAGGGCTCTAAGGGTTCTTCTGATAGCATGGGATATCTATTCTTTAGTATTAATACATCCCATCCATAGCCTGTTTCTGGAGCTCCTGGACAAAATGGACAGAAGTCCTTTGGTTGCCATGGCCTCGATTCTCTGATGTTTGATACCATTACCCATTCTCCAAGTATAGGATCCCATCTCAGTTCCTGAACTTGTTTCTTCATAGCTTATACCTCATGTGCATATACTCCTCTATCTATAGATACTATCCAACCAATTGGTGCACAACATCTCTTTATAGCATCAACTATCTTATTAGCATTATCATAGTTATTGGCTAGACCTATAACTGAGCCTCCTAATCCAGCTCCAGAGAGTTTTGCTCCATAGGCACCATGTTTAATCATATTTGATACAATTTCATCTAGCTGTGGAAGACTTACATCATAGAGTTGACTTAGTAGTTTATGCTGATACGTCATTATAAGTCCTATGAGTCTTAAATCCCAGTCTTCATATTGTAGCATATCTTCAATTTCTTTGGGCTCCACCTGTATTATTTGAGAAAGTTTTTCACTTGATGGTTTTTCTCCCAGTAATATCTTTATCGCTTCTATTGTAGATCTATGCATATATATAGTAAATACTATTCTCTTAGCTGAAATGGGATCTATTTTATCTAGATATGGTCTTATCTCATCCTCTTCTATCTCATCCCATCTAGGCTCCCAATATCTATATCCAAGTTTATCCCTTAGAGATTTTGGTATATCTAGTGAAAGTAAATGCTGAAGTCCTCTCTCTATCTCTTGTTGTCTCTTTGGATGTATATCTGCTGTAGAATGTCTTATGCCAGAGTCTATAACTATGAATACACCCTTACTAAAGTTTATCTCAGTAACATTATATGGAGGTCTAGTGTTTATAACTATAACCCCTCCAAAAGCTGATGCATATTGATCGAGTCTACCACATGGTATTCCCATAATTCTATTCTCAGCTTCAAATGCTAATTCAGCTATATCCTTTCTCGATAAACCTAGCTTTAATAGCTCATTTATAGCTCCTATAACAGATACCTCTAGAGCTGCACTACTACCAAGACCAGATGCTATAGGAACTTCACTATCAATATATAGTGAGAGTCCGGGAATATCATATCCATGTCTCTTTAGAGCTATTATAGATGCTCTTATATAATCTCCAAACCATTTACCACCCCTCAGCTCTATCTCTGTTTTCCTAAAATGATCAAATAGTTGTAGTGTATTGGAATAGACGTGGAAATCTCCATCATCTGAAAATCCTATAGCTGTATATGTCCTTAGATTTGTTGCTATTGATACTACGGGCAATCCTTTATAATCTTGATGTGTATTTAGAAAATCTAGTCTACCAGGTGCAGAGACTATAGCTAGAGGATTTTTATTGAATATCTTTTTATAGCTATTCTTAATGACTTCTACATTCATTTTTATCACTATAATCGTATTATAATTCTAATGGAAACCTATTTCTGTTTTTCGCACATAATATTCTGCTCCCTTAAATAGTTGATCAGAGATAACACTGCAAATATTGCTTCCTCTGTTCTAACACTTTCAACTCCTTGCCTAGGTATAAAGTTAATTATATATCTAGAGTATCTATATATATCTATACCTTCGTTCACAGCAATTTCATCTATATCGAGTCTAGGTCCTCCAAACACTATAACAATCCTTTTATCTCCACTAAGAATATCCTTTATCTCACTCTCTAGGCAGTATAGAGGTTGTCCTTTTTTAGATGCTCCTATAACTATATAGCTATTCTTTATCGAGTATTCAAGCATTTCCTTCATAGACTTAAATCTATATACCTTATAGCCCCAGTATATATCGATCTCCTTTTCATCAACTATATCAACTATATATACATCTCTCTGCTCCCTGACTATCTTAACTGTTACTCTAGATCCCCTAGGAATGTATCTTCCATATGCAACACCTTTTTTATCAAGCCCTATATCTATAATACTTCTAATATCATTTGAATCTATAACTACACCCTCCCTAAGATTTGTATTAAAAATCTCTCTCCTTACATGGTGAGGTGTTTTTAGTGGTGGTAATAATCCTACATATCTTAGAGATGGTTTATATGGGACGAGTTTCCTCCTTAGGTATGGAGGTATTTCTAGATATGATAGTAGTTCATATATATAATTAAGATTCTCCTCACTGTCATCCATATAGATGAATATCTCTTCAACTCTAAATATCGCTGATGCTCTTCCTATATACCCTATCTTTCTTACCTTTTCTCTAGGATCTGGAGACTCTGATACTATAGAAGATGGTATTGCTATTGATATATATGGCTTAGTTCTATATGGATATACATATTCTTCTAGCATTAGCATCAGCTAGTAGTATATTGTATTCAATATATAGCTAGGAATTGTGATAAATATTTATTTATGCGAAAAATATTTAGTACTTTGTAGACAGACTATCTATTAGAGCCCGCCGTAGCTCAGCGGCAGAGCGCCCGGCTGTAGTGAGGCGGGCGCCTATATAGAAACCGGGTGGTCGGGGGTTCAAGTCCCCCCGGCGGGACTAATAATTCATTGCTGTTATTCAATAAGGTGAAAATGGTATTCCACTGCTACGTGATATAGCTAGAGAGATTCTTGGTGATAGCTATGCTTCTATTATTTGGAAGAGGATAGAGATTATAGGTGATATAGCTGTTATTAGAAAGCCTTTTGGTATTGATATTGATATTCTTAGGAGACTAGGTATAGAGATGCTAAATCGTTTGAAGTATGTAAAGAGTGTTTGGCTTGCTGTAACCCCTGTGGAGGGTGATTATAGAACTAGAGAGTATATTCATTTAGCTGGTGAGTATAGGAGTGAAACTGTGTATAGGGAGCATGGATGTAGTTTTCTTTTAGATATAACTAAGGTCTATATATCTCCTGTTCTTAGCTATGACCATATGAGGATAGCTAAGCTAGTTATAGAGGGTGAGAAGATATTGAATATGTTTGCAGGTTTTGGAGGGTATAGTATTGTTGTATCAAGATATGCAAAACCTTCATATACACTATCTATTGATATAAATCCTTATGCTGTTAAGTATATGAGGATTAATATAGAGCTTAATAGAGTTGAAGCTATAAATGATGTTATTGAGGGTGATGCTCTAACAATTGCAGATGGACTTAGATGTTGTTTTGATAGAATATTAATGCCCCTGCCAGAGCTTGTCTATAGAGCCATAGATAAATCAATTGATTTAGTGAAAAATAATGGTTTTATACATCCCCATATATTTATCAATGCAAATAATAGAAGAGAAGCATTTGAAAAAGCTTCTAAAACACTTTTAGAATATATAGAGAGATATAGAGTTATTGGAAGAGTGATGGGGGGTCATGTAATAAGAAGTATAGCTCCTAGAAAATACCATGTCACTATAGATATACAGATTATAAAGAACTAATCATTTTAGGGATGATGAAGGAGGTGATCACATGAAAAGATGGTGAGAGATCAACCATCTGACTACAAAGAATTATCAGCCCATGGAAATAACATCACAGTTCAGATCCTGCCGATAACATCATCTTAACACTACAGACTATATAGAACTAAACCACATTTATATATCTTATAAACTAATAGTAAAGCTATTCAGACTCGGGTTCTATCATCATATATCAGAAGCGGACCTAACATCACAACCATTGATAAGAAAAACACAGCTTAATAAACCTTAGAGAAACATTCTTAACAAGGGCCCGTAGCTCAGCCAGGACTAGAGCGCCGGCCTTCGGAGCCGGTGGTCGGGGGTTCAAATCCCCTCGGGCCCGCCATATATAAAATCCCCACCATAGACATCCCTTGGCATTTAGGGAAATATATTGGGAAATTAGTAACAATCGCTTCATTTAAAATCCCGGTTGATACTACTAGATATATGCCGTCCTACAATAAGACTAATATTCACTAGCCTAGAGACTAGCATCACATTATTTCTACTCTATAGAATTGGAGATGAGTTGAAGATTAGGAGATTAAGGAGAGAGTGAAGATAGTAAGTCTTCAACCGCCTCCTACAGTTAACCTCTATCAGCAACTCCGTGTGACTCTATTAACTGGCAAAGCAACCTTATGCCTCGTGGGAGTTTTTCAACTTCATCTTTACGTAGCTTATTTCCAAGGATTGTCTTCATTAGAGCTAGCTCATCACTACCGATTCCTTTGTAGCTTCCTTCGATAGCTTGTCTTGCTTTCTCTCTCGCTGATTCTATATTACCTGTGAGGTAGTCTAAGACGGCTTCTTCCCAAAAGAGGTCGCCTTTTACCATGTCCGAGAATTTGTTTCTTTTTGCTTCCTCCAGCTTGGTCTTAGCTGCCTCAAGATCTCCTTCTAGTATTGAGGTAAATATGGAGAGGGGTGAGGCCTGGGCTTTGATGGTATCCCCTAGATCGCCGGGTAGCAGGTCTGAGACTTCCTCTATTTCTTCGAGTGTCCTCTTTAAATCGTTTATTTTACCCATGTAGGCTTGAATAACGCCTATATGGACTAATCCGACTGCGTAATTACCGAGATCATCTTTCTCTAATTCAAGCTGGGCTTCCCTTATCGAATTATCTAGTGCCCTCTCAATGTCGTTTTCATAGAATGCCAGTATTGTATCGCTTGCAAGTATAGTTGGTTCTATTTCCTTCTTCAGTTCGGGTGGTAGCCTCTGGAATAAGGATTTTGATTCCTCTAATAGCTTTCTTCCTTCGTCCAAATTTCCGATCTTCATGAGCATGCCTGCTAGTAGAGCTGCGACTCTCGTATATAGAAACTTGTTGACTCTCAAGCTAACCAGGTGCTTTTTTATTATATCAACACCCTTTCGGAGGTCTATTTCATTAGTTGTGATTTCTACTAGTGCTTTTTCTACTGCGAGTAGAGATTCCTGTTGCGCCGTTAGACCTTCACAGCGCTGGAGTTTCTCGAGTATGCTATGGTAGAGGTCGAAACAGCAAGTCATCCAGCTCGAACCGTGAAGAAGACGTTTCTCTATAATTGGGATGGCATCTTTTATAAGACAGTTATCGGCCATTAGTAGAAGACCGTGCATTCTTTGCTTGATATCCGGGTGCTGGTTAAGTGCAGAAGCTATCAGTTTTACCAAGTGCCTTAGTCTCGATGTGTTTGCAACTTTGGGGAGCCCCCCTATCATCTCTCTAACCTTAACATCTTCATCAAGTATCTCTATGAGGCCTAATCTTTCGAGCAAGTTTAAGCGCTTTAAACAAGCAGTTTGTCTTAGGGAGAGTATATTGCAAAGTATTTCGATAGGAAGTACCCCACCACCAGCTATTAACAGTTCAAGTATGAGCTTGCTGTTCTCATCTATTATCCCTCCAATTTCCGACTCATAGTATGATGCCACAACTCTGTTTATACATTCTGTTAGAGATAGTCCCGTTGACTTATACAAGTTTATTATGCCATGTATGAGGAGCGGTATCCCTCCACTTAGCTCGGTTATTCGCAAGATGTCATGCTGAGATAAATTAATGCTCAAATCCTTTGAGAGCTTCCTCGTTAGCTCCATTGCTTCATTGAGAGGAAGTGGCTTGACCTCTATGTCCAGTACTTTTCCTTTCCAGTAAGGAAGTTCCTTCTCTTTAAACCTCGATATTATGAAAACCCTCGCAGGGTATTCGATTTTCTCAACCAGGGATAATACGTATTCCTTGACCTGCTTATTGACGTCGTGGAAGTCGTCGAATACCAGAACCATCGAATGTTCGTTTAAGAGGTTAGCAAGGGTATGGATATCGCTATTCATTATGGTCCTGGCATCGAGGTCTGTTATGGTTGAAATGAGGAGTGCCAGCTTTAGTTTAAGTGTCTCAGCTGTGTCAGATGCAATGGGTACATACCAGTATACTGGGTCTCTCTCCCTATAGCGCTTGATGTACCAGGCAACTAGGCTCGATTTTCCAATCCCAGGGAGCCCCCATAAATGTATTATTGGGACGTTGGATGAGTGTATAGCGTATAGTTCTTCTTCCCTGCCAACCAGTTCTTTGCATTCTGGTATCACTGTCTTCCTTAGCCTGATGATCTCCCTATATTTTTCCCCCTCCGATAATGATACTTCTAGGGCCCCTCTATCAAACCTAATGCTGAATTCTTTTATATTTAACTCATATACTTTAACATTTTTGTCTCCAACCCTCTTCCAGAAACCCCTTACTACCCCCAATTGCTCAAGGAACTTGAGACGCCTTGAAATAGAAGATTCATCCAGATTGAGAACATTGGCGATTTCCCTGGTGTAAGAGGGTTTTATGCTTAATAACAATAGAATTTGGATATTTATTTTATTTTTTATAGAATTAATTATGATGTCAAGTCTCTCTGATTCCGACGACTGTGCCAACAGCTTTAACCCCGTGAGAGTGCTGGGGGCTCAACCACTATATATTCTAGAGAGCTATAAAAACTTTCAACTAACATACATATAAGATAAAACAAACCTTGATATCAATAGTAACGGTTTCTGTTATGGATGCTCCATTCTCAGCCCAGTAAATATCGGCATTTCATCTTTAGGATAAACCTAGCCAATTCTTCGACACCTTGCAAAGCAGTAAAAAAAGTTTTTGAAAGGGTTAACGCTCCTAGTTGGTCATAGCCTACGTCTCATCCACGTTTTATTCACTCTCGCTAGACACTGGTGGAGGAGGATTTTGTTGGCTCTCTGAGCGCTTCTTCAGAATTACTATATTTTTTCTCTTTTTCACATTAGGTACAGCCACCATTACTCCTCCAATAATCATTAGGGCTATGCCTGCATATAGCATGGTACCATTAGACGTCCCAGGACTGACGTTGAGCTTGTAGGATACCTTCCCTTCATCCTCATCATATTTAATGTTCTCTGCTTTAGCGGGCAGGTTTACAGTCAGAGTTTCCATGATTTTGTAGTTTTCTCCCGCACCATAGACATGTGTAAAGACAAGTGTATTTCCGTGCTGAGTAGTGAGAGTCATTTTTTCATTTGGTCTTCTACCCGGTTCTGCTATTTCAAACTCCCACAAACCGTTGCCCTTGTATACTGCGGCTCCCAGCAAAGTATATGTCATTGTTAGCTTGTTATTAACTTCATCGAGGTTTATGCTGAGATTTTCTATTTGTTCAGGAGTAGCCCTCGGTCTTAGCTCTCTCACGAAAGTTGATATTGGATTATAGACTTGCTTAAACACTACGAACGCTTGAGCACTGAACTTTATCTCCTCTCTCACATACGCTATGCCATTGTCTGACACATTTACGGTCATCATACCCTCTATTTCAAATACTGTGGGGGGCTGCATCTGCGCGTAGGAGACAACACTAACAAGAGCTACAAACAGCAATATTATAGGTAATGCTATTCCCAAAACTTTCTTACACTTGAACATATCGCTCACCCCTCAACCCCCTATTTGAAATGTTTGAACAATTTGATCCATAGCAACTATCGTATCCTGGCTAACAGCTACTTGACTAATAATGTAGATTACTGCTAAACCATACCCTTGCACATTCGTGTAGCGTGCTACTGCCATGTCTCCTGTACCAAGTTTATATATAACGACCTCTGCTGGAATATTTCCTAGGGCACCATTGGGATTATCTGTTGTCACTTGATATCCATTGAAGTATTCGTTGAAGACCGACTCCATGCCGGATCTTATATTGTTACCGGTGAGACTTTGACTCCATATTATTGCTATTAAGACCGTATCATCCGGACTGTACACGTCTACCTCATAACCATTTTCATAAGCCAGCTCCTCAGCCTCCCAGTCCACGGGTACGCTGATAGACCAAGGTAGATCGCCATAGGGATTCACAATCTTTTTCATGTTGGCTGGGGGCTGTGGCTGGGGTTGGGGTTGTGGCTGCGGTGGTTGAGGTTGAGGTGGCTGAGGCTGCGGTTGAGGTTGCGGCTGGGGTTGGGGCTGAGGCTGTGGAGCTGCTCCTCCCTCTTGTCCTCCGCCTGGTACTTGTCCTTCCCCTGCTCCTCCTCCAATGCCAGGCATAGCGTATCCCCACTGTTCTAAAACGTTAGGTGGTACTTCCGGTAGTTCAGGTGGTACTATTCCAGATGTTTGTGCTTCAACAACATCTAATATGACGTGTGGGCCTTGGAAAGCTTCTTGAACTACTCTGAAACCCGTTTCAACAGCTTGCTGGAAACTGACCTTATCTCCTAGAGTGGTGCTCTCGATTGGCAGGAGTTGCCCACTTGGGAGCACTATTATGGGTATCGCGTGTCCTGGCATGAGAACTATGTAAGCTTTTAAGTTTTGACTCATTGCCACAGCAGCGAGGAGTATTGAGGTGTCTATGCATGTACCACTCCTATCCCGGATCACGTCTCTAGGGTATTTAATCCATTGAGAATCTTTACCTGACCAGAATGCATCGGATTCTGTTTGGTATGTAATCCCGTTATATACGCTGAAGATCCACACTGCTTCAAGGAATGCGAGCGCCTCTCGATCGTTTAATGCCGCACCTGCACCTGCACCTGTTAGCTTATTCGCCATAGCCGCATATCTTTCTACCACTGGGTCTTTCGGTGTGACCCACGCGGCTAATAGTTGATAGTTGCTGACTAAATCTTGAAAGCTCCCAGTGTTCTCTTCCGGCGGTAGACCCGAGAATATGAAATCGCGGCTTCCAAGTATGTTTATAGGTTTTGTTTTTGTTTCAGTAACTGGTTCGCCGTCTGATTTCGTCTTGTATTCTATTTTTACATAGAGTTTTCCTGGTGTAGCGGTCTGAAGGTTTGGCGGTTGTAAGAGTATGGGATAGTATAGGTCTACTATTGCTCCACCTGGAGGAATTAGCTTATATTCCTTTGGTTCACTCCAGTCTGTTAGACCTTCGATTTTATAAGTTATTTTAACATCGTATAATGGGCCTGTTCCACTGTTTTTAATGACTGTTTTAGCTACCCAGTACCCTAGGCTTGGATTCCCATAAACTTTGTAAACCGCTGTCATGAAACTATCTATACTATATACTTTAGCCTCCAACCGTCCTTCTCCCCCTCCTCCAGCCATGGTTGGCAGTGCTACTGGTAATGCTACCAGAACTATTCCTAATATGAGAATTACTATTCCTATAATTGAAAATATTTTAACACTCTTCTCTCTAGGCAAATCCCATTCACCTAGCCACCTTGGAATACTTCGGTTGACAGAAGAGGTATTGTTGAAGAGGTATTTAAAGATTTGGTTTGATGTTTAATGTCAAACCCGGTTGCAATGATTCAGTATTAGTATAGGTATAAAATTGTTAATTTCTTGAAAAAGATTATTTTCTAAGAACTCTTTGAGCAGATTTAACCATATCCAAAAACAACTATAGGATAACACTACAATTTCCTTTCGCAAGCTTTAGCTTCTTCCTAACAATTATGCGGTTAAAGGATTTGTTTACCAACAATAATCTCCAGCCAGTCTTTGAGAGTGGCTGATAGAATATGTGGGATATAGTCTGGCTGGAATCATCATACTGTTCTACTCCCTTACACTCTCCATTATTCAAGTCTAGGATGAATCTCTGTTAGCACCTTCCTCAGATTCTACTCTAAAAAGAATATGCCACATCCATCCCTTACCAGCACACCGATAAAATCCCTAAGCCTCCCCCAAACACTTCTCATTATCCTAATCCTAACCTCCTTCCCTTCCTGAGACCTACAGGCTCTAGCGGCTTTAGCACACCTTTTTCATACCTCACTCCCACAGCTTTGGATAGCCCTTGCACCCATAACAGCATATAGCTTCACGAGACAATCGGTCTTTTCTATAAGCAGTGTCTCCAGAATATCACCAATGGTATATCGAAGGATAATCATTCTTGAGAAATATTTCCGGTTAATTGTCTCTGTCGGAAACATGGTCTATTTTTTCCTGGCCTTCTAAGCCAATGGTCTGGGGTTCGAATCCCCTCGGGTCCACCACACCTCAACAATCCCAAGTAGTAGTATTTACTCATTATAGAGTATGGGGTTATAAAATAATGACATACTAGAGATAATACGCTATGTTTATAAAACGCATCCTATTGATATGGAATCCACACCTAGTTTTAATGTAAATGGTAGCTCCTATATGGGTGGCAAGACCCGTATAATTCCCCTAGATTAAATCCTGTGTGAGTAACTATGGCTAGCAGAAGAGATCCTATTTGCCTGTGTAGATATCCAGCTATTACATCCATAGAGAATGTTGCAACTAAGATGAAGGTTTGCTGAGTTATCGACATACTATAGAAAGACAACATATGCATAAACAAGAAGAGTGCAGCCAATACGATTATTGTGAGCCATGAATTTACACCCTGTCTAAGCATGTACCTGAGAAGAAGTCCCTAAATAATGTTTCCTCACATGCAGGGGTAGAGCAATAAGGAAGTACTGGATAGGGTTCTGCTCTATTCCTGGTATAGGTGACTTGAACTACTCCAAATTAGTTATGTAGAGCTTTGCATATGCTAGCAAGGATGCTATGTGGATAGCCGCCATGAATACTATAAACAACGAGTCCGACTGCATGCGAACCTTAGGTATACTCTTCTCGCAAAACATACCTTACGAAAACCAATGACAACAAAATGAAGAGCTGCTACATAACTACAGTACTTGTTAAAGACGCATTAGTCACAGAGGCGAGTGCCATAAAAGTTAAGGCACTCAAAGCAAAGACAGTAAATAACATCAGGACACCTTTAATAATGTAGAGGGCTTCATGACGGGTCTATTCATTTTATGGGATAACTTTGAGCCATGGTACTCTCTTAAAGTCCTCGTCGAAGGTGAGAATAGTGTTTATACCTAGTATTTACACGTTAGAGCTGTGATCGCATCTCTGGGTGCTAGTTTATAGTCGTTCATTGTGTTAATTATTTGGCTTGGTTGTGCCTCGAAATCTGCTACTACTTTTACATGTAATTCTTCTAGCAACGAGACAAACTTATCTAGACTTTCTTTTGCGAAGGCTATACCTTTACTTCTAACGAGTCTTCTTAGGTCATAAGCTCTCCTTATATTGTACTTACTCATTGCCTCCCTCCTTATAATGAAGTGAAGCACTTCATCCACAACTCCGATACTAGTTGCTAAAAGCAAATATTTGTCTAGGAGCTCCTCTGCCTCAGAGGCTCGACCACCCTCATAAAGTAGTTGAATGAACATGTTAGAGTCTACAAAGACATATTCTCTCATAATGGCTCCCACTCTGCCTCGGCCAGCAGCTCCTCTATCTCCTCCTCGGTAGCCTTACCTAATATACCACGATATTTTCTAAGAATTCTTCTCCTCTCCTCACCGATTGGGATAAGTACAGCAATCCTCTCTTCACCCTCTTGGAGGTCGACAGGCTCTAGAGGTTTAAGCACACCCTTCTCATATCTCACTCTTACAGCTTTAGACAACTCTCCTACACCTGTATCAAGCATAGCTCCACAAGCTAATTAGTCTTTCCCTACAAGGTGTTTCCAGACCATCATAGTAGATTTCATAGCCGATAATCATTCTTGAGGGGGTGTTTCCAGTTTATGGTTTCCATCGGAAACACAACTTTTATATCCTCGGCCTTCAGAGTCTGGGGTCTGAGGTTCGAACCCCATAGGTCTGTCACAAACTCTTCAAATAATTGTTTTATGATGAACATAGAATTTTTGTAGTCTTCACTTAGTGCCAGGGTTTATATATGGGTAGGAATAGAACATTGTATACTTGGTGTTGAACATATGCTTGAAGTTCTTCGTAGTCTGGGGCTTTGGAATGACATCTTCTGAAGCAGTTAGAGGGTGTGAGGATGAGAGTAGTTTGTTGATGAGAAGAACATTAGAGGTGTTAGAGTAAAAACTCTTAATAAAGACTCAACACTTCAGTTTGTGGAACTGTGAGGTGTATATATCGCTTTGTTTGAGAACGAATTGTAGAACTCCATTATGATAATATTATGTAGCTTCTAGCAGATTAGTAAGTGGTATGTATAATTATGACTCATATATGGATAGATATATAGCTGAAGGATCTGTTGAGGATTCATCATTCACGTGATAAAGCTTCGTGGAATGTGGATGAGGCTAATGATTCCATACCTATGGTCAGCCAGACCACAGGTATTCTTAGTGCGGCCCAGAAACACTTCGGTAGGTATATGGGTTAGAGGGTATAAAGAGTATTTAAGCTAAACAGTTTACCTATTATAGAGATAGGCTGTAGATCATATGGATAGGGATAGAATTGCAAGGCTTTTGGAAGAGATTAGGGGGTCTCTCAAAGTGGTTGAGGAGATCGCCTCGTATGATCTGAACAAGTTTTTAGCTGATGTTAGAAATAGATATACATTACGTCTCAGTATAGTGGAGATTACTGAAGCAGCTACATCAATAGGATTGCACATACTTCGTGAATACTTCAATGAAGGTGCTGAAGGATATATCAATGTGTTTAGAGCGTTATTGGGGCACGGGGTGCTGTCAAGTGATGTTGGTGAGGGGATGATTAGATTGGTTAGGCTGAGGAATCTTATTATACATAGGTACTGGGAAGTTGATGATATAAGGATGTATAGGGAGGTCAAGGAGGAAGGTATTAAATTGATAAAGAGGTTTATTGAGGAGGTTGAAAGGTATGTCTCTAGAGCTTGAAGAGAGAGAACGCTTCAGATTCTTCAGACTGAGCCCTCGGGAGAAAGAGAAGCTCGTAGAGAAGCTTAGAGACGAGCTCGGCAAGCGCAGAGAAGTTGTGTTGGCCGTAGTCTTCGGATCCTTCTTGAAGGACTATCCATTCAGGGATATAGATGTAGCTATATACGCTGTGCCTCTGGAGGACTCCTTGGACTATAAGCTAAGGCTTGAAGATGAGCTTGAGAAGGTGATTGGCTACCCCATTGATATTGCAGTACTCAACGAAGCTCCTCCATGGTTTGTGAAGAAGGTGCTAGAGGAGGGGAGACCAATAGTTGAGAAGCAGCCATTGCTGTTAGAGAAGCTATATCTGAAGGCAGTAGACGAAGAGCAAGTATTTAGTAAGAGGATGGTCCAAGGAGACCAGTAGAGTATTTAGAGTATATGTCTTGTATACTTTGACTCCTGCCTCACCTCCACATATCTTCCATCCTATTTATCTTCACTCATTATGATCAGTTCATCTAGGGTTTGTATGAGCATTGCTTCATAGAGTCCCGACTCCTCTATTATGGGTAGACCTTTGGTTAACACCTTGAGTCTAAACCTTGGTGATAGGAATTGTAGAGGTGCTACATCTATAGGAATATCAAGCTTCTCCTCAAGTCTCATCCCAATCTCTAGAACTCTATCAAGGTCTTGTGGATCCTCAAGATATATCGCAATATCTATATCTCTAAAGCTCTCCGCCTCAATGAAGCTGCCGAAGAGTATTGCTAGTCTGATACCCTCGGCTTGGAGGACTTCCCTAAGCTTTTCTATAACCTTTCTCTTCTCCTCTTGATCCATCCTATAGTATCTGAATTTATACATTGCCTAGAAGCCTCTCCAACCCCTCAATGAAGCTGTACACAGCTTTGAAACCCCTCTTAATACTGTTATAGATCTTCTCATCATCTATAACCCAGTACCTATGAACTAAGAGGTTCCTGAGCCTCAAAAGCTTTATAAGCTCATCGCATTCATCAATAGTCAGCAGACCTGCATCTCTTAGAATCGTTAAGGCGTGGATAGGGGTCTCAGGCGCTCTATTATATACTCTCTTAGCTAAGTGTATAGCTAGGGCCATCAGAGCTTCAGCTAGCGTCACTAAGAGGTATCTAACAGCATATCTCTCAACACTGCTAAGCTCTTCAAAAGGTTTGCTAGAAGTATAGCTAAGGATTTCAGTTATAGTTGAGTTGATATCTGCTATGAGCTTACCCACATACTCTTTATCAATGTCCCTCAAACCCATTAGAGCATCAACCAGTTATCCCAAATGTTTAAGACTCTAAGAGTTTAATTCCTTAATCCTCAATTAATGTATTCATGAAGAGATCCGATTTGGGTTGGAAGCTCATTCGGATGGCGTCTTTAGAACCTAAGTAATGTGAGGATATTTTTGGGTGATGGTTGAGAATAGTCTTAGAGATAGGTTAAAGGATATTGGAATTTTGAGTAGATTTGATGATGAGGATCTAGAGGTATTGAAGGGACACGAACCTCTTGCTTTTCCTAGACACCTAGAAGAAAATCCTTGTATCCCAAATTAATCATTATTATTACGCTCTCCCAGTGCTCCAAGCCCTAAAATATGTTTGTATTCCTTGTATCTAGATTATAAGGATTCAACTTAGTAATCTTGGCCATGATCATAGCTATACGAAAAATGTGTATATAGTATTGTATTTGTTATGGGTTTAGTCTAAAATTAGTTGACAATCAATATTTCATACCATATTGTTCCATATTCATGGATAAGATGTATTGTTCTATATCTATCTGATGGTGTAACTGGAAGAGCTTTTGTCTTAAAACCTATGTTGTTGAGAGCCCAAACATTTATATCTTCCTGCATTTTTACTGTAATCTCTATGTCTAGACCTTCGACTAGTGTTGGTGGATATCCCCATCTACCATAATTAGTTATTTTTCCTTCGAACCGTGGTATTGTTTCAAGCCCCGGTGTAAAGGTTACAATAGCTCTCTGCGTATCATAGTCATAGAGTTTTTCATTTGTATTTGCTGTAACTCCATAGGCTATCACAATTATTTTTCTTGCATTCTCAAAGCTATCTCCATCTACAACATGTAGTGCTACTGTACCCCATCCATCTAGTAGTGTATTGCCAACCCTAATCTTAATTAATCCAAAATCAAACTCTCTGTTACCTATAAACCCTGTTATGACTATACTTCTAGATGTATTGACTATAAAGACACCTCTATCGGGTATCGAAACATCCCAGATGATCTCTCCTGTATCAGATCTATATACATTGTTCACACCAACTATATCTGATTTTTGTGTTTGAATTGATGCTTCTTGTGGTTTAGGTGAATGGTCTGTAACCATAGCTACTCCATTCATTAGACTTTGTATGGGGTTAAGCCCAGCAAAACGTCCATCTGGTAAGTTCCATGATGATACCTTCATCTTCGATATCAAGTCTATTTCATCCTCTTTTGATAGATATCCCAAAACAATGTTCTTGGATGGAGCTATATCTCCTCTTACAAACAACATATAGGCTGTTATCAATGAGGCCATCTTTGTTGGGTGCTGATCTATATCAAAGAAACCTCTTATACGCTTTGAATCCCAGTCTCTATTGTCTGACCCATAGCTAAAGAATATGATGGCATCCCAATCCTGTAGAGCTGCATATGACAATAGTATTATAGCTGTTTCACCATCAAATAGATTTGGTGCTGGGTGGTTATATTCAGAGACTGTGAATGGTTTCCCATAAACACGTTTTAATGCGAGCCACGGTATGGTACTTCCAATGGGATTGTTAACCATAGGTGTGTTATATACATACCAGTTTACTGGATCCCATGATGCCCCAGGAAACTGTGGATGTTGCCAATATGCATGGGCGTCAACTACATCGAGCATCGAGAGTATGTTTGGAGTTCCACATCCAACTATAGTTCCTATTATAAGTGCCTTGACCTTGAGCTCCTCTTTCAAGAATCTATACATCTCCATATAATAGCTATACTCGAGATTCCACAGAAATTCTATCCAGTCACGTCTAGCACTTAAGGTTCTAGCTCCATATTCATCCAGTGTAAATATCTTTATATTTCCAGCCTCTAGTGATTCTCCATCTCTAAGACCAAACCCATTAAAAATCTTCATAGAGAATCCAGTAAAGTAATACACATTTAGATTTGAGCCAAGTCCAGAGATATCTAGTCTAGCATTATCATCTGCTGAACTTGTAGTCAGATATAGATCATACTTCTTCCACTCTCTACCAATATTAATGGTTACAATCTGGGATAGAGCGTTCCAAGGTTCGTGAGCCTGTCTAATACATACAGTTATACTGGTTTCCTTATCTGCTTTAGCCCAAAACGAAATATAGTATGTTTCACCCTCTCTAACTCTGATCCCAGGATAATTGAATTGGATATGCCATGGCTCACCAGTTTGAAGAACTCTTACAACAAGACTTCTACCGCTAACCCCTGCCGGTGTTTCATTTGAAAAACTCCACCTGGCTTTAGCAGGAGAATGCATTTCTAGGATCCATCCATATATGTTTTGAAATCCTTCAAGTTCTAAACCTGTTGGAGGTCCTTGTGAAAAATCTCCATTTCTAAGTACTTCATCTCCATATACAGCTCCTGTGCCTCCCCATGCATTCAATAGGTTATCTGTAGAATTATACTTCTGCTTGAGATATGCATTCCATTTCTCTTGTAAAACATTTTTAAATACTTGTGGCATTCTATCTATTACACCATCAAGCCATGAATGGATAAGCCCATTTTCATTTATAATCTCTATAAATGCTATGGCCGGGTCCTCAGCATATGTAAGACCTGTATATGGATTTCTATGTAGTAGTAGTTTCCTTGCATACTCTTTCTGTAGATCTAATACAGGTTCGTAGAAATACCCCAACACATGCTGATCCTTCCATTCCATCATATCTATCTCTCTAGGTAGTCCATCCACTGATGAAAATTTCCTTGATACTAAGAGATTAAGATCTATGTATATACCACTCTCCTTAAGTTTATATATAAAGTAATCCAATCTATCAAGAGCCTCTTTATTTATGTTTCTTGTTCCTGGAGGAGAAAATATATTGAAATTGAGCCATGGAGCCTCTAGATGATGAAATCTCACTAGATTTACACCAAATTTAGCTAACCGTGCAGCAATTCTATCAGCTTGCTCCTTTGTGGGAAACGCTGCTCCACCAGCTATATTAACCCCTAAGAACCTAATTCTCTTACCACCAACATATAGATGGCCATCTGAACCCACATAAACATATCCATATTTTCCAGCAGGTTTATCAAGATATCTAGAAAGATCTATTTCAGAGCTTGTTGAGTCATCCCATGGAAGATAAAATTGAAAAAGCCTCGATGGAGGAGTCTGTGTTGGTGTAGTAGCATATTGGGGTGTTAATGTAGTAGTCATTGTCATAACCTGAGTTACTGTAGATGTTAATGTAGTTGGTGTTATAAATGTTATAGGTGTTGCAACAGATGTTGTAGTAGTTTTTGTTAATGTCTCTGTATAGATATGTGTAGATGTTAATGTATATGTATATATTGATATAGATGTTATAGTTGTTGTATACCTTATCGTAGATGTTACTGTTACGGTCGTTGTATGTGGACTCCAAAAATATGGTAGTATTATGCTGAGAATAATTGATGCAACTATTATGGATATAACAACTATTTTCTCATATCTAATCTTGGATCACCTAATAAACTTTATTTCTATCTAATATTTAAGTATTTAGAGAGCATGGTAATTATTAGGTTTGGATAGATATTCTTTATAATTCTATTATAGTATTTACAAGTTTTCAGGATGCTAAGACCTTTAACAGAACTTCATAATATATAGAGTCTAAGTAATACCTCTGAGATAAATGACTATACCTAGTATCAAAACATTTGTTGAGCATATCTCTGTTCATTTAACTTAGGAACAAAAATATAGGATGGAGTTGATAAAAAAGTTTATTGAGATTACTTCTTCTTTGGTATAAAGTATCCTATTACGAATCCTACTATTAGTAGAACTACCGCTAGAACTACTGTTATAGTCCAGTCAGTTACTGTTACAGTTGATGTTGTTGTAACAGTTGATGTTGTAGCCATAGTCACTGTTCTTTCAACCGTAGTAGTTACTGTTACCGTAGTTGGGGATGGTATAGGTGTTGGAGTTGGAGATGGAGTGGGTGTTGGCGTAGGTGTTGGGGATGGGGTGGGTGTGGGTGCACCCACAGGTCTTAGGTTAAGCAATACTAGGAGTCCGCCGTGCTGCCATTGTCCATTCCAGATTATTGGTACTCCATATGGATTGTTTTCATTTGGCCATCCAGTCCAGTATTTCTCTGAGGCTAGGAACCAGTAGCCGTTGTACCATAGTGGTAGTGCTGGCATCTCCTCTAGTAGTATCTTCTGAATATCTCTCATTACCTGCTTGATTTGATCTTTGTGTAGTTCTGGATGTAGATTACCTAGCTTCTGTATGAGATCTCTAAGCTGTGGATTGTTGTATCTACCTAGATTGCCTACCCATATACCGGGTGGCCATCTTCCATAGGCCCAGTACAGTAGAGTGTATGGCGATGGTGCTGCAAAGCTTCCAAAGTTATTGATAGCAGCATCATATTCACCAGAGTCTATCAATTGGGCATAGGCTCCAAAGTCTGGGAACTGTGCTTCTGCATAGATACCAACTTCTCTTAGATTGTTGGCTATTATAATGATGGAGAACATCCAGTCAGTCCATCCATATGGAACTATGATGCTTATTCTAAGAGGTTTGCCGTCAGGCATCTCTCTCCATCCATCACCATTAACATCTTTATACCCTGCTTCATCCAATAACCTCTTAGCTATCTCAGGATTATAGGTATAACCATATTGACTTATGAGATCCTCAGCTAGATACTCCTTCCAATATGGTAATAAGCCTACAGGATTAGATTTTACTACTACACCTCCTTCAAATGCGCCAGATAGTATTTGATCAACATTTATAGCGAAGTATAGAGCCTTTCTGAAGTTGGGATCGTTGAACGGTGGTTTCTCTGTATTGACAAATAGGAATGCTACATTTGCAGATAGATAGTATGGAAAGTCTCTATAGTATGCTACAGCAAGTCCCTTCTTAACCATATCTGGACCTCCAGGAATATAGAAGCAGCTCCAGTCTAGCTCTCCTGAACCTAGCATGTTAGCAGCTACCTGGTTGCTATAGACAACGACACCCTTTATATATTTAGGTGCTGGTAGTGATCCTGTAAATGGATAACTCTTAACATTCTTACCCCACCAATTATCTACTCTCTCCATGATGAAGTAGTCCTGGCCTATCTCTATAAGTCTATACATACCACTACCAACAATATTCCTAAAGTCTGCATTCTCTGCCACAGCAGGCCATTTGGATGTATCTGTAAGCTCTGATCCATAACTATCGACAAGAGACTTCAATACGTGTTCAGGTAGTATTGGTGCTGAGTAGAACTGGTATAGTAGATCTCCATAGTTTGGATTTGTGGAATTGAGATGTATTCTAACGGTCTTATCATCAACAACCTCTACACTAGTAATATAGTTAGCCATACCAGCCCAAGCAACAGTTGTAACTTTCTTTGGCACATACTCAAATGTGAACTTGACATCACTAGCGGTTACAGGCTTACCATCCCACCATGTTGCTTCAGGTCTGATCTTTATCTCAACTGTATAGTCGTCGATCCATTTAGGTAGATCTGCAGCAAGCCATGGGACAAACCTCTGACCCTCAGGCTTAATGGGTATCCAGATATATAGAGGCTCATATATTAGTCCAACAATACCTGAATTTGAACCACCATAGTTAAGAACATTCCAGATGTTTGGAGGCATTGACCAATAAGCTCCACCAATTATAAGCGTTTGCTCCCTAGGATATTTCTGTGCATGGACTACTGGAGGTATACCAACACTTAATATCAACATTGATACTATGGAGACTAGTGCTAATAGATTTACAAAGGTCTTTCTAGTTGAAACCATTAATACACACCCAATTCCACACTACTAGAGTGTAAAGGGTTGGGATATATAAGTTTTAATGAGCTTTTGAATATAACAGTTCTTCTAAGTTTTCTCTCAATGTCTTTCTACATCAACATTATTAAGCATTAAATAATGACGAAATATGGATTTCAACCAATAATAACACATACTAATCTCAAAAACACTAAATACATCAATATTAAGTATTAGTGAAGATATATAGCAAAAATGACATAGGATTAAAATATTATCCTAGGCTAAAACTATTCAATCAATGTTTCTCTGTATAAAGCCAACATTTCACACGTGATTTGCCTGTATCTATATATGGAGGCTCCTGTCGTCTACATATATCCATAGCTTGTGGACATCTATCAACAAAGATACAGCCTATGCCTCTAGCTCCTAGCTCTATGGATCCTACACTATATTCTAGCTTACTCTCCCACTTCTTATCTATCCTAGGTATAGACTTTGCTAACATTTGTGTGTATGGATGCAATGGCTCAGAAAGTATTTCTGCAGAGCCCTCTTCAACTATCTGACCTCTATAGAGTACGACAACCCTATCGCTAACATATCTTGTAAGGCCTAGGTCATGACCTATTATAGCAAAGGATATGCCTTCGCTCTCTTTTAGATCTATGAATATGTTTAAAATATCTATTCTTGTAGAGGCATCTACCATGGATACAGGCTCATCAGCTATTATAACCTCTGGCTTTACAAGTAGTGCTCGTGCTATAGATAATCTCTGAAGCTGTCCACCACTAAATTCATGTGGATATTTGCCAATGACATCTGACATACTTAGTCCTACCTTCTCTATGGTGAGACCGATTTCTCTATCTATATCTTGTAATGACGTTATTGGATAATAGTTCTTCATAACATCTCTTAATACATCTAATACCCTTCTCCTAGGATTAAAACTTGCATAGGGATCCTGGAATACCCCTTGAACCTTCCTATAATATTCCTTAAGACCTTTAGAGCCTCTATATTCCTTAATATCTCTTCCTCTATAAAGTATTCTGCCAGATGTTGGTTCATATATCTTTAGTATTAGCCTAGCTATAGTAGATTTACCACTTCCTGATTCACCAAGAATTCCAAGGATTTCTCCTTCTCTAATATCCATATTTACTCTATCTACAGCCTTTATCATTGTTTTACCAAGTAGCCCAAGTTTAAATATTTTTGAAACATTTTCAAGTCTTATAATAGGTTCACTCATGTGGATCACCTTCTAGTGTGTAACCAACATGCAACGAAATGACCTGGTTCAATCTCTAGTAGTGGTGGTTCTTCTTTTCTACATATATCCATTGCAAAGGGGCATCTAGGATGAAATCTACATCCAGGTGGAGGATTGAATAGACTTGGCGGTGTTCCTGCTAATCCAGATAGCTTAGAAATCTTATAGGACTGTTCTATCGTTGGAATAGACTTTATCAGCATACTAGTATATGGATGCAGAGGAGATTTTAATACTGTCTCTAGAGATCCTACCTCTACTATCTTTCCAGCATACATCGTTGCTATTCTATCTGCAATCTGCCTAATGGATGCAATATCATGTGTTATAAACATGAGTGAACCTACTATCTTTTGATCTACTAGATCTCTAAACAACTCTAGTACATATCTCTGTGTAACTACATCTAAAGCTGATGTAGGCTCATCAGCTATTAGCAAATCTGGGTTGAAAAGTGTTGAAATAGCTATAACTACACGTTGCCTCATACCACCTGAAAGCTCTATTGGATACATATCGAGTACTTTTGATGGTAGATTAACTAGCTTAAGCCTTTCAGTAAACATTTCTATAAGCTTCTCATGATCTATACCCTTATCATTTGCCAGATCTTTAAGGAATGTTCTTATCTTCTTAATTGCGGGTAAGGCATCCATTACATACTGGGGGATGAGAGCTATGTGTTTGAGTAAAATCTCCTTTCTTTTCCTATTATCAATCTCTGTAAGCTCTATTGTTTCAATTAGTTTCGCTGAACCACCTACTATAAACATTGGTGGTTTAGGTAGTACAAGGGATTGTGCCATGGTTGATTTACCACAACCACTTTCACCAATAACACCTACAACCTCTCCCCGTTTAATCTCTAGATCTACACCATCAACTGCTTTAACAACTCCGCTAAATGTCTTATAATAGACCTTATATTTCTCAAGCTTTAGAACCTTACTCATATATCTACACCTTTCTTAGCCTTGGGTTAAAAACTTCTTCTAGAGCTAAAACCAATAGATAGAGTGATGCTATCATAGCAACTATTATTGCTCCAGGTATAAACAATGACCACCAGTTACCAGTCCAATGTTCACCTAGCATAAGATATTGATTTATTCTTGCAAATAGAGACCACTCAGCTGCCTTTATCCCTAGGAATTCCAGAGTAACTACTGTTCCTAGAGCATTTGCCAACTGTATTACAAACACAAGTAGTATATATGATGCTATATTTGGAAGAATATCCTTGACTATTATCTTTATAGCTGAATTACCGCTTAGTCTAGATACAGCTACAAACTCACTTGACTTTAGAGCTAGGACTTGTGCTCTAACAGCTCTTGCAGTCCAGTGCCATGAGAGAGCTCCTATTGCAAGACCTAGAAATGCGATGTTCTGAGCCTCTCTACCTACAGCTCCTCCACCAACAACATAGAAGAGACCTATAATCAGCATTAGGAATATTGTTGGTATAGCTATCAACACATTTGTTATTCCATCAATTACAACATCAGCCCAGCCACCTAGATAGCCGGCTAATAGACCTAGCAATGTACCTATAAAGGTTGCTATAACAGCTGCTATAGCTCCAACACTAAGTGAGACTCTTAGACCATAGACTGTAGATGAAAATACATCAATACCCTGCTTATCTATACCAAATGGAAACTCTAGTGAGGGTGGTTGTGATCGTAAACTAGCTTCAACAATCTTTTTATTAGGATCTTCACACTCAACGCGATATATAGGTCTAGTATATATTGTAGCCAAATAGCCCTCACTCTTACATTTCTCAGCAGTTGCATTGGCCTCAGCATCGGAAGACACTGTATATGTAATCTTAAGATCTTTTACCATGATATCTCCTGGCTTAAGGCCATATTTATTCATAAGCTCCTCAACAGTAGCATTAACCTCTGAAACACTGACAATACTAACAATCTTTACGTTTTCCTGAGGTCCATACTTTGCTATTAGAGGTCCTATAATAGCTAACATAACGACGAATATCGCTATACCTAAACATATCCAGAATCTGATGTTTCTCTTAAGCAATAGCCACACAATACTCTTCTCTTTATCCATATCTATACACCTACCACACCAAGCCTTATCCTAGGATCTATCAAGGCATATACTAGATCTACAAGGAAGTTTGCTGCAATAGCCATAAGGGTATAGATCACTGCTATCGCCTGTATTAGGAATACATCTCTATAGTTTATTGCATAGATTAGTAGAATGCCTGCACCGGGATAGTTGAATACTGATGATATCACTATACCTGCTACTATCATTGTACCTAGCTGTATACCCAAACCCGATATCTGTGGATTTAATGCATATCTAAATGCATATGATGCAACTCTTCTATCTGAAAATCCTAGGGATTCCATATATCTTGCATAGTTAGATTCCATCTCATATATCATAAGAGTCCTCATACCTGATGCCCATCCACCCATACTTACAAGTAACATAGATAGGAAGGGTAGTGTATAGGCATTGATAAATCTTGTAAATGTAGTCCAGCTAGGACTCCCTAAAAAGGCCTCTATATCGGTACTTGTTATTGTTGGTGTAAATACTGGATTTACAACACCTAGTAGATATCCTAGTAGTAGACCCATAAGGAAGTAGGGTATTGATGTCAAGATATAGATAATAGGTACTAGTGCTTTATCCAGTCTTCTATATCTAGCAGCTAATGCCCCAATCCAATTCCCTAAAAACCAGCTGACAATAGTCACCGGAACCAGTAGCAAAATATCATTTCTCAACCTAACAATTATTGTTCCTAAAATATTCTCACCCACCATCGTACTTACACCGAAGTATCCTCTAAACAGATTATACCAATACACAAGGTATTGCTCCAATGGCGGTCTATCGAGCCCAAGCCTATGTCTATACATCTCAGTTAGATTTCGAACTACCTCTGGAGGTAGCTGAACCCCCGGCGTCATTACAACACGTGATATTGCCATCAGTGCTGGATCTCCTGGAGCAAGCCTAATTAGAGCCCATATAATTGTATTAGCAACAATAAACACTATTAAATATAGTAAAGCTCTTTTCACTATATAAATCCTTAATGACATTACAATTACACCTAAGCCTAGCTAAAACTACAACTACGTTTTACAATACAAGAGGTTAAAAAAGTTATTACATCTCTTTCTGTATAAAAACTCTCTTAATCTGATTATTATTGATATATTTGAATTCTTAAAATATCTGAAATTTTTAACCTTGTTGAAATAATTATTATGCTTTTCTTCAATATCTAGCTATTATCTATATGTTAATACTTATAACTATAATATGGGATGTAGAACATAAAGTTTAATATCATTATGACTCCTTGAACCTAATATTATCTCTATGTACTATTCCCAAATATTCTGAACCTCCCTAGATGCCTTAGCTCTAATCTAATCCTTATGCCCTCTTAAGAAATAATACAAAAATAGAGAAATTGCTAAGAAACTTGAAATCTTCATCTAGATATTGAGAGATTTTATAGAATGCAAAACAGCTATAACATAAGAATATCCAGATGATGCTCGATGAAGTGTTATATATCTACTTGTATAGCCATATCTAGTCAGTGAATACTATGAGAAAGGTGTTTGTGTTTACGTATACCGCTGGCTATAGGCATAGCTATATATCTACAGCTATAGAGGTTTTAACAAGACTTGGTATAGAGTCAAAGTTTTTTGATGTGCATGTATCTGAGGATATAGGGGATTTTAATGAGAATATTCTTAGCGGTGTAGATGCATTGCTGTTTCTAACGTCTGGCGAGATTCCTTTTAGTGAGAGGCAGAAGGAGATGTTAATAGATTTTGTTAGGGGTGGTGGAGGCTTTATAGGTGTTCATAATGCTACAGATACACTATATAGTTTTCCTGAATACGGTGAGATGATTGGTGGATACTTCTATATGCATCCATGGACACAGGAGGTATATATAGTTGTAGAAGATCATTTCCATCCAGCTACACAACACCTTCCCCACATATTTAAGGTATTCGACGAGATATATATCTTTAGAAACTTCGCCAGGAACAAAACACATGTCTTGTTAAGACTCGATACAAACTTTATAGATATGGCAAAAGCGCCTAGAGATATAGACTATTTCCCATTGGCATGGTGCCACAGCTATGGCTCAGGAAAAGTATTCTATACAGCCCTAGGACACTTCACATATATATGGAGATCGCAATGGTTCCAAAAACACCTCTTAGGAGGAATCAAATGGGTTTTAGAATGACCTTATTTTTCCCAGATAGAAATATTGTTTTAGCCTAAAAGTTATAATTCAAGGTATAGAGAGATGTGGTAGAGTATATCAGTTCCATGCAAACCCATAGAAGCTACAAAAATCTTATCAAAAGACCTATAAACACTATAACTATGAGTATAGCTATATCTCTAAAACTCACATTAGACATCCATACACATAGATCTAACCATCATACTGCTAATTTATATTGTTTCTATCCTAGCTCTTCACATGAATATTATTGTAATATAGCAATTCTATTGTAAGTAATATGTAATATCAGGTTAAGATAATGCCAACAATAGAAATAGATACTTCCACAAGGATACCGATAAAATGTGTTAATGGTTTAATGCTAAATACATTGTTTTGCTATGGATGATAAGGGTCTAGCTTTTTGCTTTCTCCAGAAACTTTTCTCTATCAACTATAAATCTTTCGTGAATTCCATAGCCTATCAACCTATTTCCCATCCATACCTCAGCCCAATACACAAGTCTCCTGCCATCGACGTGGAGGAGAGTTGCTCTAACCTCTATCTCTGCACCCTTAGGTGCAGGGTTGATATGGTATACATCTATATGTGTACCTACTGTCGTTAGATTTTGTGGGAGGTTTTCATCTGCTATCAACCTACATGTCTCTTCGATGAAGAGTATCATTGAAGGTGTTGATAGAACCTCTACACCTCCAGACCCAAGATGCTTAGCTGTATGTTGCTCTGTAACTACATACCTTCTACTAAGCTTTGCACCGCATTGGAGCATATCTATTCACCTAAAGCTATGTTGTTCACAGAAAAATTAATAACGTTTTAAAGAAGAAGTTATATTAGGGATATAAACCTAATGTTGATAGATATAACAACAGTTATATCTTCACTAGTTGCACAATTGCCTCTCATAGCTATAGCTATACTAATCCTCATTCTATATATCGAGAGAAGGTTAAAACCTATTGAATCTAGAATCGAGGAATACTCTAGAAGTTTAAATACATTGATAGACTTCAACGAGGTTATGTTATCTATACAAATCTCTAGAGGACTCATAACAGATGCTGAGTATAGAGCACTAACAGTATTGCTATCTAGTGCAAGACCTATATACAAAAGCAAGTATTATACTAAGGAGGTCTATGAAAAACTTGGTCTGTTGCTTAAGAAGAGCCCTGATGAGATTACATGGGACGACGTCTTCGAGCTTGAGAAGATATACGATCTACTACTAAAAGAGGCTATAGAATCAAAGAGAGATGACCTGGCTAGATATGCAGGAAAACTAAAAGCCCTTATAGCAATAGCAAAAGGATTGTTATTAAGAAGAGGAGTATTACCACCACCAAAAAGAGATGAACAGATATAGCCATACTTTCATACATATCCCAAGACCTCCAAACAAAATCTCAACACAAATATGTTTGCTATAAACAATACTTACTAATATTGAGTTCAGAACCTTCTCTAAGGAAAATCAATCCATAGATAAAGCTCTTCACACAACAATCAAATATTTATACCAATCAAAGATCCTCAGATTTTGAGAGATAGAGTATTACAACTAGAGTAGTAGTGATGCACCAACAACCTTAACACCTTCCCTAGGGTCTAAAACTATTCCATATTTATCCATAGTACCTGAACCTATGACTAACTCTGCAAAGATATCCTCCTACCACCAACCTCAATCTCCTTAACAAAACTATCTACAATAAACATGGTCTCAGGAAACTCAAAACTGTCTATAACAATTGTGATTTGAACATATTTATCAACCTCTATATGCATACCAATGATCCAGTAAAGCTTAAGCAGCCTGGAGAGCCTTTGTCAAGAGGTGCCAAAGCTATTTTCAAAGAAATCACGTCTAACATAGTAACCCCAGAACCACTATCAAATAACGCTAAACACTCAACCTCTCTATCCATAAACCTAATCCTCACATTCCTTATAGTACGCACTATATTAACCTAGGCCAGTATAAACCAAAGCAGATTAATAAATATTGTGAGGATCATAGAATCATTGTCAAACAACGTCTTCCTATACTCAATAACATCAAAACCTCTCTACAACACGTTTTATGAGACTTACCTCCTCCTCGATAATATCTCTCCACGGCCTAAGCCTAGGAGCCTCAACATCAACCTTATCACGAGACAAGATATCTATAGCCTCACTAGCCATAGCATCCATATCAAGCTCCCTAACAATCCTAATACCCTCAAAACCCTTGTAGTATATATCTATAGCAGGTATATCATATGCAACAACAGGTGTACCAAGAAGAAAACTTTCTGCAACAGCATATGGAAAAGCATCTACATGACTTGGATAAAGCATAAGCTTTGCCTCTCTAACAATCCTAAACCTCTCCTCCCTAGAAACAAAACCAGTAAAAACAACCTTATCACCAATACCAAGCCTCTTAGCAAACCTAAGGAATTTACTAGCCCTGCTACCATGTATACCTCCCGTGATGACCAATCTACAATTGTTGTAACGCTTCACGATATCCCTAAATACTAGAAATGCTTCGACAATACCCTTTGTAGCTGTAGGTCTACCACCAAAAACTACATAGCCTTTCTTCTCTCTGTACCTGTTGCGAATGATGTTAATCAAATTGAGATCCTGTTCATCCAATGAAACACCTGGATCCATACATATAGCTCTACCTGAAGACTCCAATCCAGATTCAACACATATAGCTCTGCTAATACCAATAATGAAGCTGTATTTATGTAAAATTTGCATAATATTGCGAATAACCAACATCTCTGACATGTCATGATGTAGCTGAGCCAAAAACTTCCAAATGCTATATTTACCATATATACAATTATAATAGAGCTTAAACGCTAAATACAATGTTTTTTGTCTATTTTTAGAAACATAGAAGGGAGGTAATTGCAATATTGCTATAGATGTTTTTTCTGTTTTTGACGCAATGAAATACGCGATCCATAGAGCATCCCATGTCTCATGGAATGACAAAACAGCATCAATATTACGTGGATACTTTTTCAAATCTATACCTATGAAAATTTTAGGTATGGCCAAATGCAACAATGTTTGCATACGTCTTACAACAATATTTTTGGAGTAATATTTCAGGAAATCAATGATTTTAACATCTCTAGTCTTTAGCAATGAAAGTGTGGAGAAGTCATAGACATCATAATCGGTTGGAGGTATGAGTAGATACGGATAGATACCATAAGAAGGGTATTCAATCAATGATTTTAGAGCTCTATAACTACCACCACCTTCTTTTGGAAATGGACGTACAACAACAAGCAGTTTTAAGGGGTCTTTCACTACCATTATATATCCCTATATACTATTATGATGTTTTTATTATCTTAAGCAATTTATCTATACTGTTCAGAGTTATATCTAAAAGTTTTCTATATGTGGCCTCATCTATTTTTGTATCTCTGGCCATGTTTATGGCATGTATAATGCTTTCAGGATTTTTATGGTTATAGAAAATTGCATAGTCTTTGAATATTTTTTCTAGGGTTCTAGTTTTGTTTACTATCAATGGTTTTCTAAATGCTACTGCTTCCCATGCAGACATTAGGAGTGTATATTCTCTCTTTGTACCTGTTATAACTGCTTTTGCTTTGCATAGAAGCTTATAGTATTCATCCATAGGTAGATATCCAGTAAAGATTATTCTGTTAGACCCATACCTGTCTCTCAAATTCTTCCTTCTCCTCCAGTCTCCTGTTACATAAAGCTTTATATCAAGATCACTTCTTGATATAGTGCTCAAAACCTCTTCCAGGGGCTCGTCAGGAGCGTAGGAAGCTGGAAACACTATGCAGTCTTCAGACTCTTTACACATATCTGCTTGTTCTACTATTAGAGGCCATGGATCATAAACGACTATGGTCTTATCTCTAAGGCTTCTAGGTATCAACTCTGTTATATCATCATTATGAACCAAAATATTATCACAATACTTAAGAAAGAATCTGAATGGCTTGTTCAAAACCCAGGACTTTATATCGTTATAGACAAGAAAACTTGTATGGATATCTACAATCAGTCTGTATCCATAGAATCTTTTCAATATAGTTAGAACAGCTAGCAATGGGCCGGGAGGTAGCTGAGCCACAATTACTCTAGGTCTATACCTATCTATATATCTCATGGTCCTATATGCAAGGTCTATATATGTTATAGAGCCCTTGAATAAAACATATTCGCACTTTGTATACTTTGACAAAAGTTCTGTTCTTCTTGAAAGCTTCCTCCATGCGATAAAAACACATTTAATTGAGGGCTGTGGATATATCATTTTGGATCCGTCCATAGATATCTGGTTCAGCATTATTAGCGCTTCATTATATTACTGTACTATTAATGAATAACTTTCATAGTTTTGTTAATAATGCTATTTTGTCCTACCTATATAATGTCTCAATGTATATAATTTTGTGAAGTTTTGCTACAATATCGAATCTGGTTATATTAGCATACTTGCATAACTTGATTTGCAAGTCTTTGTAAATGCTTTCATCCATGAGTCTTAGGATGACATTTTTAATGGATTCTACTGGATTCTGTATATCGAAGAATGCAATTGCATCTTCATATAATTCAAACTCGCCATGTTTTGGAGCTATTATAGGCTTACAATAGGTCATTGCATCATGAAGTACACCACTTCCAGTTAGTGATGCAGTGTAGTAAGGTAGAACTATAATATCAGCTTGAAGAAGTAGTAATGCTAATTCACATTCATTAAGATACCTCTCTATTATAATTACATTTTGTGTTGTCTTAGCAAGGTTTCTTATGATATTTAACCATCTCTTTCCTGCTTCAGTCTGTGGAGATCCTGCTATGATATACATCACTTTTTCATTAAGCTCTTTTGAGGCTACAGCTTCTATGACCCAATCATAACGTTTAGAAGGTCTTATAAGTCCGGGTGTTATAATTATCTTCTTATCACGAAATCTATTCCTTAATTCTAGAATCTCACTCTCATGTGGTGTACAGAGAGTGTTGATATTAGCATATCTTGGCGCAGGAGTTCCATGAGGAATTATTTTGACTTTACTGTATTTAGTGTATGTGCCTTTCATATTTCTAGGTGTATGAATTATTACTTTATGAGCCAAATTATTTATGATGAATGTAATAAGCACATGGATTACCAGTCTTATAGGTATTGATAGTAAATACATAATAGCTTTAGTCTTAGAAAATTCAAGAAGTCTTCTGGTTTCCCTAAGATATGATTTGATTAAAAGCAATGGTTCATAGGCTGTATGTAATGTAACCACAATTTTTAGTCCTAGCAATCTCAATAATGGTAACACAAAGGCTATTGAGGCTCCTTTGGGAAGAGCATATATACCATATTCATGTTGTATATGTATAAGTCTTACATCGTATTTCCTTGAAAAATATCTGATGGTATTAAGTAATAAGATTGGAGCCTTGAACCCGTAATGCTTGAAAGTAGGTACCTTAACAACATGTACCCCCAATCTTGTTAGTTCGTTTATCAGATTTTCAGAGTATCTTCTAACACCACATTTGCTATGATCAAAACTTGAAACCATGATTATTTGTATATTTTCACATGCTAAGGACGACTCTATATTACTCATCCAATTTCACCTTATTGATATGAAGACATGGTTTACCTTCATTATGAGCTAAACGAATCTCCATATAAAAATCGTGCTGGATATGTGCTGAAGGATGTGATTTTATCACGTTATAGCTTCACAATATTTGAAATTAATATTGTCTACTCAAAAGCTAGTATTTTAGTAGCATATATATATCCTATGAACATGTGTGGGTTTTCTGCATGTGGGTTGTAGCTGTATTTTGATTTTGTACATCTTGTTCTGAATCCTGTTTTCTTTAGTTTTTCTACAATGTTTTTATAGCCATAGTGATACTCTATCATTATCTCATCGAATTTTCTAAGCGTTTCATTATCAGAACACATAATCGCTTCGTATTCGCATCCCTCACAATCTATTTTCAGGGTTGCGTTTTTCTATTCCTAGGCTTCTATCTATGTTGTCAAGGGTTGTTATCTTTACTTTAACACCATCTGAATAATGCTTCAGATCTCTTCCACTGATAGCTTTGTTGTCTCTTGGTAGCATAACTTCATGTTCTTTGCAGCCTATACCCATGTTGAACAGCGTGATTTTGTTTTCAAGGTTTAGCAACTTGATGTAGTGTTTAGCTAGTTCGTAATGTGATGGATATGGCTCATATGCATAGACATGTTTTGCACCTCTTAAAGCAAAGTATATAGCTGTATCACCAACAAATGCACCTATATCCACAACAACCCTATCTTCAACGTTTAGCGGTCTATATATCTCTTTAATGAAGATTTCATAGAAATTAGGTATAACTACTTCTAACCCCCATCTTTTCTAAACACCTCAGCATAATATTCATAGAGAAACTCTCTAAAGATTCTACGGTATTCGTCAGCATTACCTATATAATATCTTCTACCATTTCTAAATACAATCTCCACACTTTTAGCAAAACCCAATCTAAATAAAGCTACCTCATGCCAATTTCTCACAAATCTAACTATATTTTTGAAGCCTTCTATTTTTGAAGATATTGATTTCCCTAGCAATGCATAGTAATAGTAGAGAACATTCATATTTTCTCTAGGGTTTATAGAGCTCATAGCCCCACTCTCCACTAGATGGTTATTGTTTTGATATAGAATTTAAGATTTAGATATGGTTGGCGATCATATAGCTATATTATTCATAGAGATGTGCAATGTATTGGAATTGATGTGTCTGGTCTGTTTTGGTTGTGGTGCTCATTGTATTTGTTTCTTTTTGTATATGAGAATTATTATTGCTAGTATTGCTATTACTGTTGTACATATAGCTACAGGTATCGCTATATCTATTGGTGGAAGAGCTTGTTTCTTTGTGTATAGTTGGAATGCATTTGGATAGTTTGTATATAGCGCTATGGCTGTTACAGCTGTTGTCTCTATATTTGGGTCTCCTACAAGGTTTAGGTCATTGTCATAGCTTGTTATTACTCCTCCATTCTTTATGAATCTATGTATATTGTTTTCTATCCATATAGCTATATCATCTTTTTCTCCCATGGTTTTTGAGATGAAATAGTATAGAGATAGTTTATATGTGTCGTATATATCTGTAGCGTTATATGCTTTGTCTGCAAATCCTTTTCCACTCCACATCTTCTTCACCTCCTCTATATACCCCCTAGCCTTCTCAATATCCCCATTCTTCAGAAGCTGTAGTGCTGCAAGCATCAGCATATCTGCATATCTATTCCAATCAGGTAGCGTTGTATTGCTCGGTATATCTGCATATATAGTTATTGTTTCATTGTCTACAGTCTTTTTATCTAGAGTAAGCCTCTCTACAGCTCTAGGTGGATAAGGGATGTCGTGTAGAAGCATAACCTCAAATCTACCGCCATACTCATGATTATATTCATTTAGGAAAGCCTCTATCTTGGGCACAATACTACTGTTACACATCTTTAGAATTGCTAAAGCTATGGAATTGGTATTGGTGTAACACCTATCCCTCTCGATATTTGGGCTCTCCCTCAAACAACCCGTACCATCGCCAAAATCTATATATAGACCCTCGAGAAATCTACAGATGGAGATAATTTCGTGGCTAGTTGGCTGAGGGTTTATAGCTATAGAACCTCTATCCCTATCTATATAGCTATAGAGAAGTATCGCTATAGATGTTAATAGCAATGTAGATAGAAGAATAATAATATGTTTCTTCATAGAGATGCCAATGGTTTAAGGCTACAGTTTAAGCTTTGTTAACTCTTTATCAGATTTTATGAGCCATATACCCATCTTCTCAGCTTCTATTGGATCTCCAACAAATTTTAAGCAGTATAGAACAGGTATTGTTCTACCTCTAAATATCTCTGGTTTTATCTTTCTAGCTTCCTCAATTCTACTCAAAAGTCTCTTCAAGGTCTTTATAGAGGCTCTGACCTTTGCATCACCTATAATTGTAAAGCTATCTGTAGAGCCATAGATATCAAACTCATATCTCTCATCAATCCTAATATCAGTTATCTGTATAGAAATACCATATTTTGAGAAAAGCCATGCAACAGCATCTCGAGCCTCATCCTCAATAGATATCGATATATGATCCAAAGTCCTCTCAATTCTCTGAATCCTCATAAGCATCTTTCTAAAATCCTCTCTAAGCCTCTTAATCTCCTCCTCATGTCTATCAAGTCTATTCACAATAATCTCAAACCTTCTATCAACAGCCTCAAACCTTTTATCTATAGCCTCAAATCTCTTCTCAAATAACTGAATAGCTCTATTGAAATCCTCTCTAAGCTTTGCTAACTCCATATCGTATCTCTCAAACCCTTTTATCATATCTTCTCTAAGTCTAGCCAACTCTATATCATGTCTCTCAAATCCTTTAACCATATCCTCTCTAAGTTTTGCAATCTCCTCCCAAATCCTCTTAAGCCCCTCCTCATGTCTATCAAGCCTCCTAAGAATCTCTCCCAAACCTATAAGACCAGCTACAGCATATCTAAACTCTGTATCCTCCTCCAAAAGCTTCAACAACCTTGCCCTAAGCTCAGCTGTCTCTATAGACATTATACTCCAACCCTATATATCTAGAAAACCCTATAAAGAGTTATATATCTATAGCATGTCTCTAGAATACAAATTGGATAATCTAAATAGCTCTTAATTGTTTAGGTAATGATATTGTTTATAGATTAATCCCTATACCATAGTCAGCTATGTTGACGATATGGGAAACGATATCTACCTACTTTAAGAGACTTGGTATAGAAGAGTACTCTGGATAGAGTTCTTAGCGAAGCTATAGAGAGCATCAAGCCATTTAAGAAATAGATGTATCTTGACAATAACATCGTCAAAAATACCTCACTACAGCAATACATTTAGATATATATTCTCATCTGCATCAGACTTCGGCATGGCTGGAAAATGCCAGAGCAAAACCAGGAAAATGTTTTATATATGTGATGATGAAGAGAATGATTATAGAAATGTTATTTCCATAGATAGAAGCTGTGATAGTATTGAGAAAACACTTCTATATATTCCACCTAGACATATCTTTATACTTTCTTTACTATGGATACCAAATTTTAGGTCTCGATAAATAGTGTTTACAGAATTATTTTGGTTTACTAGGTAGTTTTCTCCATGTTTTATATATTGCCAATATTAATATAGATATCATAGCGATTATATAGCCTAGTGATGAACTAGATACACCAAGGTATTGTGGTGGATACACAGGTATCGTATACGTTATTGTTGAAGTTCCAATGACTGTTGTTTCTATCTTTTGTGGTGGTTGATCAAAGTTCTTTATATAGCCATATCTTGTTATCCCCCCTGATGAGAACTCAATTATCCAATACTCATAGGGTTCAGAAGGTCTTCCTATAAAGTTCATCTGACCCACCTGCACAGTAGTTGTCTTTGGACTAATTACGGTTGATGTCCATGTCTTAAGATTATAGTTGTAAATCCATCTGGTTATCTTGTATGTTATAGTCTTGATTAAATCCTCGCCATAGTACATGAAATAGACATCAATCTTACCGACATAAGCTGGAGCAGGAACACCAACTACAACGATATCAAAGTCAAAACCTATAGCATCTACAAAGTATGGAACTTGTGTTGCTGGACACATAGGAACAGCTGTTACCCTCAATGGACATTTAGCTAACGTAGCAGTTCTATAGATATCTAAGTAGCTTAATACTAGAATGTATTCATAATCTAGCCAGAATAATCCACCTTCAACAAAGACCAATGAATACCAATGATGACGAGTATTGACAAACAGCGATGGAGCAATGAAGACCACATTTGCATTGAGAGGAACATTTGTGAGGAAAGCATATGTGACCCCAGCTCTATTGAACGTTCTTACAGTTGCTGTTGTGTACGTGCCTATTAACGTTACAACAGGTCGATAAGCACTTGTAGTTATTGTAGACATTGTAGTTGGATACCTAAAAACTACAGCTGAACCCTTGTAAAGGTCTGGTATATAGCCAATGTAGTCGATAATGTGCCCAGTAACATAGGTTGGATCCACCACTGCCACAGTTGTAAATCTGAACAGAACATCACCTACAACCCTTCCATTCCAGTCTGTAAACACCCATTGAATAGGATGCAAAGCTATATATCTTGGATTAGTGGTATAACGAGTAGCGACTAGATTACCAACTACATTCATATATTTTAGCCCTGTAACATTTGCCCAGACACCTTTGCCTACAGGTGTTAGAGAGAAGTAAACAGTTCCAGATGTTTCTTCTGATGGAATAGTGGCATATGTATATGTTATACTCATTTGACCAGGATAGTAGTAGATTGTTGCTGTTGTTGGTGTAACATATCTCTCATAGAAATTACGCCATAGACCCACCACTGTTAATGTTTGTGAAGTTGTTGGGGGAGAAGCTTGGTTTCTAACGATAGGTATGTATAGGATAGACCTAGCCAATGGGATGTTAAGTCCATATGTAGCATTGGGACCTGCATATATAGTACCAATTGCTAGAGTGCCATCTGACCGCATCGTGTAATTCGTAAACAACACAGGACTCCTTAAACCTGTAACAAAGATTCTGACAAATACTGTCTGATCAAGAGGTTCTAACTTTACTGGATAGGTCAGTGCATACACCCTATATAGGACATTGTAGCTTGAGACATAGGCGTAGTAAATATCTGCTCTATAAACCACAGTTCCTGTATAGCCATCAAAAAGTCTGAAAGGCACACCATCAACTACAAGCACATGATAATCGCTCAATGTTGTTACATTTATCGGATTATAGCTTTCACCATCCAGATAAGCTGAGACTATCTGAGGAAAACCACTGATATAGTTTGCAACAACTGTTAGGTTTCTCTTAGAGGAACCAGCATAATATATCGTTGCATTGCCTTGAGTATACACCATAGCTGTTGGAATATCAGGCAGAAAAGGTTTTAGCTGATAGATAATTCGCCCAAATGGTCTTTCTCTATTATAATATTCATAAACTTCTCCATAGATTAGTATTTCACCATAAGCATACATTGATGTGATGACATCATGACTACTAACATATATTTGTAGAGGAGATGATGATATTTTAAGCTTAATGTTACTAGGGATGTTATTTATATACATATATTCATTACAGAACAAATTTTGAAATACTGTTATAACACATATTCTATCTATTATATCATTAAAATTGTCATTTAGCTCAAAATATTTCAGATCTATAACCATACTATGTCCAATAGATAAATCTAAATTCCTATAAGAATTATTTAAAATTTTTATAAACAACCTCTGTCCATAGAATATTAAAAAACCTTGTATTCTTGAATTCCCATCCCATTGATTGATAACAAGAACCTTATTTCTATCACCTTCATATGGCCATATCACAACAAGCTTCTCTTTACTCTTCATTATATCTATAACTTGAGATCTTCCTATATTCTCTATATATCTAGCCCAATTTATTGCTAGAGATGCTATTAGTATTATGACCATGGTTAAAACCACGGTAGCTATATATTCTCCCTGACCCCTCATACACTATCCCACTATAACAGATCTAAAATCCTTATACAAAACCTTCATCCTCACACTCTTTTCACATGATATACATTCAACATAGATAATTCTAGACTTTATAGGGTTACACATAAACCAATCTATAGTACTATTAGTTTTCGAGCATCCAATAACATTTAGCGAGTATGGCGAAAAGCTATAGTTTATTATAGAGCCATTCTCAAGATATATCCCTAGCGAAATATTATAGCCTAGACTATTATAAGCAAAACATATATATCCACTTTCATTGACGGAAACGGAAATGTTATAGCAAGTCAGTGTCATTTCTATAGGGCTATCTCTAGGAGTTGATATGCTAAAAATATTGTGAGTATACATATAGAGCCCCATCCCAATAATAACACTTATAGCAACAATTATAGCCATACCAACAAGAGATGAAACACCGTGTCTAATTCCAGGTTCTTTTCTAGAGAGGTAATAAAAAATAGATTTGATGTATATAGACATCGCACGAGACACCTCTAGTATATGGTTCCAGTAGCCGAAGCAGCAGCAATACCACCATCAATATATCTAGCCATAACCGATACCATAATTCTCTGACCAACCTTAAATCCACTATTAAATACCTTTATGGGTAGCGAGAACTCTTGACCTGGCTGTATAGGATAGCTGCATTCTAACGTATTGGTACTTTGATGCGATGATGAACAAATCTCTTCTCTGGTGCTATTAACCTTGATGCCTTTTGCGTTTTCGACTTCTACGGAGATGCTAAAGTTTTCAATGTTTTTAGATCCAAGATTCTTTACATTGATTATCATTACTGCTTCGTTACTTGTTAATAGTGTTGCTGAAGATATTGATACTGCTATTTTTTGTTGTTGCAGTGAGGTGTTTAGGAAGCTTGGTAGAAATGCATAGAATGCTATGCCGATAGCTATTGTTATAGCTAATCCTAGTACTAGGGCTAGGAGCTCACTTATACCTTTTCTATATATATGTGATCTCATTTCACTTCCCATATTATCAAGAATTTAAAAAGTGTCTAGCTATACCCGTATCAATGATATTGATGCCATACTTAATAATAGGAATGCTATACTTCTTGGCTCGAAGATTGGAAGTGCTCTTCTTATTACAGTTGAAACAATTGCATAGCACAGTGTTGATACCATTATAAGTAGATGAATAGCGTCTAGAGGAAGGGATGTAAACATTGAGTAGAGTGGGTATATATTGTTCCAAACCCATACAATTATAAAAGTATTTGCAAGTGCAAATATGTCAAAGAATGTTGCCATCTTTTTTATGTTATCCTCAAAAACCTTTGATCTATTGATATATTCATATAGCTCCTGAAAAACATCTATACTCCCACCACCAGATTCATGTATAAGTCCAAGAGTGAAGAGAGTAAATTTGAATAGAAATGGCGCTTTCTCCCTGCCGACAATATCTATAATGTTATGACCGTTCTCCACCAGTTTAACGATATATCTAATTCTTTCAGCTGTAACCTTTCTCACCATTTTACTATTAGCTATATATTCAAGTGCTCTTGGAATTGTAAGACCAGCCCTTCTAAGTTCAATTATATTCCTAAGTATTTCAATACTATCTGTATCCAGAATATCGTATTCTCTAATCCTTAGATATAGCCTAAAGCTAAGTGCTATAGCAAATAGCCATCCAATAACAATTGAATATATACCCACATATCTATATAGAGCTAGAGAAGTTATAGAGAGAACTATAAATGAATATATGGGAGTTCTACTATCTATTGCTATAGGCATCTTAGGTCTAAGACTATATGAAATAGCTATAAGCATAGGTGTAGATATTATTGCTATTAATACAATGAGCTGTATATTCATAAATATAGCAACGCTCAATGAGATTAACGGTAGTATTACATATATAGCCATAGCCAGTTGGCCAAGTATTGAAAGAGCTCTCTCCATAAACATTCTTAGGCTTAGTTCTCCATACATCATCTCTTCCTCAAGTTTTGTCCTAAGCCATGTATATATATCACCCCCACCTCTAAGCTTAGAAGAATATCCAGCTAAAATCTTTGCAAACCTCTTACTGGGGGTGATATCAGATCGGTGAATCATTGCATCGATATGTGATACGTAGTAAAGCTTTGAATCTCTATCAATAACTCTTAGCTCTTGTGTTATCGCAGGTAGTATAGATGCCCTCTTTAAACGAGTTATAAGAAAACCTATATTAGATCCCACACTCTCTATAACTAGGAGAAGAACTAGAAACCATCTCAATTCCCTCTCTATACCCTTCTCATGCATATGTATATCGATAAAAGGCTTTACAAAAAGTATAATTAGAAGAGAGAGGGGTAGCAATGACAATAGGGATAGATATGTATACCCCGTCATAATACCTATAATTATCATACCAAATGATACAGAAGTTAAAAGCAACGTTATATGAATACCTCTATAAAAGAATTTTGTTGATGACAATTTAAGACTTCTAACAATATATAGACGATACATATTAATAAATTCCTTCGCAAAGTCTATAGACCATGAAGCTATAGCTGGTATCAATACAATGCTACAAATATATGATACATAGATGGATAGCAACATAAAATTGTTGAAGAGATCAAAGATACTAGTTATCCTAACTCTATCTATATTTAGAACCAATACAATAGTCTCAGCAATTAAAACAGCTATTGAAACTACTAATCCAAGTATATGTTCAAATAAACTAAAATCACCATGGCTAAAACCATCCATAGACTTAGTATTGCCCCTCAAAACCATTTATATATCCCAAAATACCATATAGTTATAAAGTGCTCCAAGAAAATGTGATGAAAGCTAGATTATCTGATTGAATGATGAACGGTTTCTGGTCTGAAGAACTATAGTATTTAGGAGATCTTACACTGGGTTGAATACTATTATAGAATTAGAGGTAAGAGGGTGGCGCCGCGGCCGGGATTTGAACCCGGGTCACGGGCTCGACAGGCCCGCATAATGGCCTGGCTATACTACCGCGGCGCTAATTAAAGTGTATTAGGGTTGACACTTATAAGCTTACAATAAGCTTATCGATTTAGAGCTCTTTTGAGGTGTTGGTGATGGTGTTTTGAGTGATTGTATATGTGTGATTGGGGATTGGGATGCTGATGGTATGGTGTCTGTAGCCGAGATTGTCTATGCCCAAGAGTTTTTAGGGCTTTATCCGGCTAGGGGTAAGCGTCCTACTTGTATATTTCCCTCAACACCAAATACTATTAATCTTTTGGTAAAGCCTATAATTGATAGAGGATGTGAATATCTATTAATTCTCGATATAGCCTATAGCCATAGAGTACAGGAATTCATAAATAGAGTTAGAGAGAAATCGATTAATGTTATATATATAGACCACCACCTCTCATCAATTATAAATTCTCATGCAATTGAAAAAATAGCCTACGAATCTTTTATAGGAAAAGCACCTACAGCTGTACTTGTATATCACCTACTTAGCTCCCTAGGTATAAACCTTACTGATAGGCTAAAAGCATTCATTAGCTCTATATCAAGATTAGAGCATGGAAATGTTAGAAGAGGTGGATATAATATAAATAAGCGTTTAATTGATATAGTTGCAAATCTCTCTAGATATGTTTCACAGAAAAAGGATAGAGAGCTTTGGGAAAGAATAGTTAGATGGCTTAGCTCTCCATTACCATCAATAGCATTACCATTCTCAACAGAGATATATAAGTTAGTAAAGATAGAGGATAGTAGTGATCTAAAGATATTTGCAAGTGAAATAGCGATAGAGGCTAAAAGGATATTCAATCTAAGATTCATAGATCTAAGATCTCGAAAAGTAAATTACCGTGTATCAGCTATAGCTTCAGCACTATACAGAATCTTTAGAATGCCTATAGCTATCCTCATAAAGAATTCTAAGGGACGTGAACTAATAGTTATAAAGTCACGTGATACTACTGCATATACAATAGCATTAGAACTATATAGAAGGGGTATAGCAGTAGATCTCATGGGCCATCAAACTCTTGCTATAGCATTAATAAAAAGCAATACTCCAACAACAGTCATTACCAATACTCTAAGAGAGATAATGATTAGTCATATGGGTAGTGGGCCCGCCGGGACTTGAACCCGGGACCACGGGGATCTCCGCCAAAAGGTCCCGAGTCGGGCACCTTATTAGGTGTACCCCGCATCCTACCAAGCTAGACGACGGGCCCACAGCCAATATGGTATATCTCTTCAGAAATATAAACCTTGTTAAAAAATCATATCTTGAAATAGCCTAAGAGGGAAGCTTATTGAGGTATATATTAGAGCCAATATCAAAGCGTATTGCTGGAGACATAACACTTTCAGAGGATCCAAGTCAAGCTCTTAGAAAATGGCGTGAGATATTTAATGTTACACAGAGTGATCTTGCTAAGAAAATGGATATAGCTCCAAGTGTATTGAGTGATTATGAACGTGGGAGGAGGCAACCAGGTACAAAATTCATTAAAAAATTTGTGGAGGCTTTGATAAAGATAGATGAGGAAAGGGGATATCCGGTAATAAGGAGACTTGCAGGTAATCTAATAAATTTTGGAAATGCTATTCTAGATCTAAAGGAGTTCTCCAGACCTATATCTCTAGATACATTAGTTGAAATTGTTGAGGGAATAATAGTTAATAGCATATTTGAAGTAAAGAACATCTATGGCTATACTGTAGTAGATAGCATTGAAAGTATATTAAATATGAGTGGCTATGACTATCTATATTTAATGGGATTTACAAGTGAGAGAGCAATAATTTTTACAAATGTTGGAAGAGGAAGATCGCCAATGATAGCTATAAGAGTTTCTTTCCTCAAACCAGCAACAGTTGTTGTATATGGACCGAGACGATCTATAGATCCTCTAGCTATAGAGATTGCAAATAGAGAGAGAATACCGCTAATAATATCAACAGCACAAAGCCTTGAAAACTTATTGTCAAACCTCAGAGAATATGTAGCAACACTATAGCTCTAGGCTCTAGTATGAAATTCACTAATATATAAATATTTCTTTAGCTATAGATAAAACAGCAGAGGTGTAAATATTTGGCAAGAAGGAGAAGCAAATGGAGAAAAACAGCAGCAGTTATGAAGAAATTGATGCAAGAGGCTAGAAAGGTTAGGGTTAAAGAAAGTTTAAGACAGTGCCCCATATGTGGAAACCCCAATAGCTTTTCAATAGAGATAGAAATAGATAAAGAAAGTGGGAGAAAAAGCGCCCACATAATGTGTGCAAATTGTCACTTTGAATACTCCATGCAGAATCTTCCAGCTATAGCTGACGAATTCTGGGTATACTCAAAGGTTTTAGACATGATACAAAAAGAGACTATCAAACCAATAGAGAGAGCATCACAAGAAGTATCAGCTGTGTCAACGGAGGAGAAAACTGAGGAGGAAACCGAAATAACTCTTGAAGAGGAAACTGTATAGGAACTATGCGACGGTTAATAGATATAATCACATTATACTTTATTGAGAATAGCTATAAGATGTTTTATAAAGGAGATCATATCTTTTTAGTGCTTCTATAATAAGCTTATCGATACCAATACCTTGAAGTGCACTTATCTCTAAATCTACATTATATCCATAGCTATTTAATAATTTTCTACAGTAGTCAAGTCTCTTACCATCAACTTTATCTATCTTATTGAATACAACTAGAATCTTCTCCTTACCAACAATAGTTAAAACAGTCCTTAGAACATCTATCTGCTGATCAATTGAATAATAAGCATCTATTGAAGGATCTATAAGATATAGTACTACCGACTGTAGAGTCCTTAGTGCTGCTATTGCTCTTCGCTCAATATCGTTCATCTCACTTAACGGTCTATCTAATATACCTGGGGTATCCATTATCTGAATCCTAGTTGAACCTAAATCTAGATGACCAAGAATAACATTCTTTGTTGTAAAAGGATATGGAGATATCTTTGGCTTGGCTGATGATATTTTACTAACTAGTGTTGATTTACCTACTTGTGGCATTCCAGCTATTATGAATAATGGAGATGAAGTATCAATACATGGTGTTTCTTTTACTATCTTAGCAATGTCTTTCGTTATATATAGATGTTTTACGTTACGTTTAACAATAGATAATACCCTACCTACAAATTCCCTTGAATATGTCTTTGCCTCAGAAACACTACTGCTATCAAGTATCTTATTTCTATACTCCCTCCACAACCTACTAATGATTTTTATGGCTTTAACAGCTTCATCTATAACAGTATTATAAAGACCTTTAGAAGCTATATCTATAATCTCTCCATAGAAAGCTGGTAGAGACTCTTTTCTAGGAGCTCTAGCAATACTAGAAAGACTTGTTGACACAATTTGAAATGTTTTCTCTGCTTTTAACATATATCTAAACTTTCTCACCTCCTCACTACCTTTAGAATATATAGATTCTGGAACCTTTACCTTCTCCACATATGCTTGTAAAACTCTATACCTTAGAGATTGATAATCAAGAGGATTAATCTTCAATAAATCCTCGAGACAGTAGTACTGATTATTCAGTGGTCGTGGTTCTGTCATCCTTAACTCCACACCGCGGGACTCGCTCATCATCTAAACCTTATAGCTGAATACACACCTATAACAATTTGCTGAAGCCCTATTATAAACATAGGTATGTTATGGTTATATATGCTTAAACAGATTATTAATATTGCTAACAATATCGTAATAACTATAGAGGTGTCCATCTTACTGCTCATCTTAATCTTAGGTGTAATCCTATATTCAAGTCTTCGACCAATTAAACCATATATAGCATTTATAGTAATATATGGAGAGATTAGTGACATTATAGCTGAGGTTCTACCTGATAAAAATAATGCTTTTCTATTACTATAAAGCTCTTCAAAACGAAGAAATAGATATATCGATACTGATTCGAGTGCCATAAAAAGAATGTATATAAATATCAATGGCATAAAACCTTTGATACCAATACCCTTCTCTATAATTGACGATACAAGACTAAGATATATACCAAACGTATATGGCATTGTGAAGAAGGGTTGAAGTAGATAGAAAAAGGCTTCAAGCCTAGTCCAGAAATCTAGCCTTGATCTTCTGAACTCCTTTATAGACTTTCTAATAAGTACATCTATAGTACCATAGCTCCATCTACTCTGCTGAATTCTAAGAGCATATAGATCCTGTGGAACACTTACTAATATATACTCTTTAAGAGAAATCCTAGGCATAACTCCATATCCTAGTAATTTAACACCTAGATACATATCATCCTGAACTATATCTGGTGGCAACATACCTAGAGAGACAAAGATATCCCTCCTATATACAGTTCCCGAACCAAGAGGATATATAAATAGCTTAGATAGAGACCTTAGTTTATATAATATCCAAGATCCATAATTAGTCATAAAACTTACAGCTTCTTCAAGATATGTACCATAACGTATATATGTTCTCCATGGAAAGACGCAGACATTTTCGCATCTCATAGCACTCTCTATCACCTCTACATCAACTCTAGCATCAATATCTAAAACCATTACGTTCTCCTCATATGAAAACCTAAATCCATCATTAATTGCACCATTCCTTCTATATAATCCATTAATCCTTAGAATAACTATTGTATCCTCAACCATGTCTGCTTTGCTGATAAGATTCTTAACATAGTTAAGATCGTCATCTAGTACATATACTATAGAGAAATGCCTATTACTAAGATTATACTTTATATTTTTAAACATGTCCATACTCCCTAGGACTATCTCCATAGGCTCATTTTTAGATGGTATAACTAATGATAAGGAATGTATATATGATCCAAAAACATGTTTCTCACCTAAACCCTTAACCATTTTTAGATTTGGTATAGCTCTAACTACTATAGTTATATGATATAGAGAGGTGATGGCAAGTGAAGCTATAATTAGAATCCATGAAACTTCTGATAACATCTTAAACCCTTCTATCCATAACCTTCCCTATATTAACATGACTGAAAAATTATGTTTATAGGCTTAAAAATGCTATATCCCAGCTCTCCCCAAATATCCTTTAAAACTTTAACTAAGCACCATCCAGCTTTTCTAGCTACCTCAATTAGTTCACTAAGACTATATAACCTCATCTTAAAGTAGATCTCATCAATGTATTCTAAATTATTATAGACTTTTCTATAGAATCTCTGTTTTATTAAAATCTCACCTGTTACAGGATTATAGACAGATCTCTCCACAATAGCATAAGAACCATAATCTGTATACGTATCCATGTTACCCACTAATGAATTGAGTAATTCAATATAGTCTTTATTAACCATATCAGCCATCACTAAAAAGCCTGAGTTCTTCACAATCTCTTTTACAGATTTTAGAATATGTATATCTGTATCCATATCATAGTAACCTATAACTGAAGACCATACAAATATTGCAACATCAAATATATGAGTGTCATTAAAACATTTTCTAATCTCTCTTGCATCACATACAATAAATCTCGTCCTATCGCTCAACCCTCTCTCTTTAGCTCTCATAATCGCAATATCTATATATTTTTCCGATATATCTATCCCAGTAACTTAGACATACTCATAGATATGATCCTCACAAACAACTACATATTGATAACCCTTCTAAAGCTTTTCAACTTACTAACAGAATAATTTAGGAGATGGTAAAGCTATGCCAAGAAGAATATATTGGCCAAAGATTAAGAAGGTCTATTGGTGTTATAATTGCAATATACCATTAATGACGCCTACATGTCCAATCTGTGGTGGTAATGCGTATAGAGTACCACTAACAGATCCAGGTGATGCTAGATTAGCACATGAGAAAGATATTCTACTACTGGAGAAAGCGTATTTCTATGAATTTAATACATATAAAGGTCTAAAGGAATTGAAAGGAAAATCAGTAATTCTCCTAAATAAAGCTCCATATTATGATGAAATGAAAGAAGTTGTAGTTGATGGTGTTCAGATTGGGAGGCTGTACTATGAACCACTACTAAGGACATGGCGATTCAGAGTGTCTAGAATAGGTGCTTTTAGAATATTGGAAGCTGATAGAGATATTATAGAGAAGGTTATTGTTCATAAAAAGCGTTTATCACATCTAGCTGTTATCCGAACTGATAAGGAGTTTAGATATGGACAGCAGGTACTTTTAATGAATACTAATGGCGATATTGTAGGTCTTGGCTACTCTAAAGGTGGAAATAAAATTATTGTTCATAGTTGGTGGGGTGATATACCATTATCAAATCCTATGATCTATGGCAGTAGAACATCGACATTAGACGATGTTTTAAGAGCACATGAAGAATATATGCATATATTAGAGGCACAATCTAAGAAATTCATTGCAGTTACACATGATAAAATATCAAAACCTGTTATTGCATCATTTAGCGGGGGTAAGGATAGCCTTGTAGCTATGCATCTAGCTATATCGATAGGAATAGATCTTGATATAATGTTCAATAACACTGGCATAGAACTTCCAGAGACTATAGAGACGGTATATAATGTTGCAAAGATGTATGGATTAGATATTATAGAAGCTGATGCAGGTAATAGATTTTGGGAAGGTGTATATAAGCTTGGTATACCAGGGAGAGACTATAGGTGGTGTTGCAAGATATGTAAGTTAGCTCCATTAGCAAAGGTGGTTAAAAATTTATGGAGTGATGGAGCTCTTAATATTGTTGGTCAAAGAGCATATGAATCTATTGATAGAGCTCGAAGTCCTAGGATATGGAGATTGCGATGGGCTCCACAACTACTTAATATGTCTCCAATAAACAATTGGTCTCAGTTTGAAGTATGGTTGTATATCTATAAACATAAGCTAACCTCTGTAGTAAACCCCCTATATTTTATGGGTTATGAAAGAATTGGATGTTTTATGTGCCCAGCATCAACATTAGCAGAACTAGAACTAGTCTCACAAACACATCATGAACTATGGAGTAAATGGTTAGAAGCCCTTAACTACTGGGCCAATAGATTAAATAAACCAAAGGAATGGATAGAATATGGGTTATGGAGATGGAATGGACCTGCAAGATATCGCACAATGATTGCTAGAAGACTCTCAATAGTAGATAAGATTGATAATTGGTATGAAACATTCTGGTACATGGCTTCACCACCTATAAATGAAGTAGAAAGAAATGGGAATATTATTAAGATTGTTTATAGGGATCCCATATCACTAGAGGCTATCGCTGATCAATTATCGATAATCAGACCGTCAAAATATTCATTCAATTTTAGAGAAAATAAAGCCATACTCGAGTTCAATAATCTTATTGTAACAATAGATAATAATACTATATACTCTAAAATAAATAACGAAAACGATATAGAGATTATAATAGACATAGTGAAACTTTATCATCGATGGAAATTATGTCTAGGATGCAGATCATGTGAATACAATTGTCCTAAAAATGTATTTAAAGTTGATGAAAAGAATGGCATTAGAAGACCTCGGGTAAGCAACCCTAGAGAATGCCTTGGATGTAAATTCTGTTTATATAACTGTCCTATATCAGATATGTATATAGAGCATATTATAGCCCCTCTAATTATGAATGACTATGAAGCATGGAGACGAGAAACAAGGGTACACCATGACGAAATACTCGATAGAATACGAGCATATGTCAAAGCTAATATAAAAATAGAGAATAGATCTGTAGAGAATAGATATCTAGATGAAGATAAATTAGATATTAATGCTTTTCTAAATCTCTAGAAATCCTTTAAGGGTTTAAAACCATATACTTACTGAGAGTGGCTATAGATATGGCATCACCTAAATTCCTTGAAGAAGCGAGTAAAAGTGTTAAGCCAATATATGCACAAGGATTCTTCTTTGTTGGTTGTAATTATATAGCCTACTATATAGTGTATGACTATGATGACCCTCTAAACTATTACTATACAGTAGTACAGAACGAGAAATTATTCAACGAAGAAATATCAAAGATTTGGGCTAATATGCAAGAGTTTCTAGACCAAGAGATAGTGAAAGTAAATAACGTAAGAGTTAATCCCCGCGTAGTTATGATTGATATTGGTTTTCGTGATTCTAAGAGAAGACCTTTTATAGTATTTGCAATACGTTTTAATGCGCCATTGAAGAAGGGTAGAAATATATATGAAAATCGTTATGAGCCAGAAATTGCGGAGTATGATTATGTTGCTTATTGGATATTTCCACCAGGTTCAAAGATTATAAAAGTTGATATGGGAGAAGGAGAAGAGTCGTGGGATATCGTCGGTAAAAATATTTTAGCAATATATGGCTTCAAGGGCAAGAAGTCAGGGGGCTATGAATATATAGAATTTGATTTACCTATAGATGGGATAGATAATACTGATTGAGATGAATAATATGACCATAGAGAATAGACTGTATAGTGATATAATTATTGATAGTACTATACGTATACGTATTATAAGAAAGATAATCCACCTCGTCTTCTCCCTACTCCTATTAATACCATTAACCCCAATATACATAGAGATAGCTCTAAAGGTTAATCCAGTTATTGATCCAACATTATTTGCATATACAGTTATAGCAATGATTAGTGCTATTATTAACAGTATACAGATAAAGTTTCCATTACTAAAGGAATATTTTCTTCAATCAGCAAGAGAGAGTAGAAAGAAGGCGTTAGAGGGTATCAATAGAGTTGTAGAGGCTAAGAATGTATCTCTATTTATAGAAGAGATAGATAAAGTATTGATGAAATATGAGGAAAAATTTCTCGAATTTTTGAATAGTATTGAAAGAGACTATGAAAAAAGATATGGATACATATGTATAACATTTGCATTAATCTCCACAGCCCTTGGATATGCATTATTTAGGAACTCCATTATCTATGGCATACTGAGTTTAGCTTTCATTGACTCATTTACAACAATATTTACAGAGCTTACAAGAAATCGAAGTCGAATGATTCTTAAGCATACTCTTCTCTCAATACTTATATCATTTATACTATTCACATTAATACTACTGATATTTATAGATATTGAAAAGGCATTAATACTATCATTAAGTGCTATTATAATAGAGCTCATAAGCCCTGAGGACAATTTAACATTGCCATTCTTTGTAGCCTATATAGCATATCTAATTGGCTTATAGTCATGTGTTTTTAAATTTGGTTCAAAATATCTTAGATACTTTTAGGTGTTTAATATGGGAGAATCTAGTTTTATAGATATAGATGAGTTTAAGAGGATAGATCTGAGAGTTGGGGTAGTTGAGTCTGCTGAAAGAATTCCAGGATCAAAAAAGCTTTTGAAATTAATAGTTAATCTTGGTAATGAGAGAAGACAGATCATAGCTGGAATAGCTCAGTGGTATGAGCCCCAGAGTCTTATAGGTAAACAAGTGATTGTTGTAGCAAATCTAAAGCCAAAGAAGTTTATGGGATATGAGAGCCAGGGAATGATCTTAGCTACTTGTGATGAGGAGAAGCCTATACTATTAACACTAGCTGAACCTGGAAAACCGGGTTCAAAAATCTGTTAAACTTTTTATTATAACAATAGCTTTTATATCGTCTAGAAATAATTCTATATTGTTTTTGAAGGGGTGATAACATTATCTAGTGGAGCTCTAGTAAAGGGAAGATATAATCCATTATCAGTAGAAAAATGGGTAATGGATTTTTGGGAGAGAAATAAGATTTATGAGAAGGTAAAAGGATTGCTATGTAGAGAACAGAAGAAATTATTTAGATTCCTCGAAGGACCTCCCACAGCTAATGGTTTTATGCATGTTGGACATGCAAGGGGGAGGACTTTTAAGGATGTTATGCTAAGATATATGAGAATGAAAGGATATTGTGTATGGGATCAAGCAGGTTGGGATACACAAGGACTTCCAGTTGAACTAGAGGTAGAGAGGAATCTTCGTATCAAAACTAAAAAAGATATTGAAACATATGGTGTTGAGAATTTTGTAAGAGAGTGCCAAAAGCTTGTTGACTACTATATAGATTCATGGAGAAAAGCAAGCATAAGACTAGGTCTATGGCTTGACTATGATAATGCTTATGAGACTAGAAATCCGAGATATATTGAGGCTGTATGGCATTTCCTTAAGAGTATGTGGGATAGGGGATATCTATATGAGGATCTAAGAGTGGTTCCTGTATGTCCCAGATGTGAAACAGCATTAAGTTCTCATGAAGTTGCACAAGGTTATAAAACAATTAAGGATCCAAGCCTATATTTTAAGGTGCCTCTAGAAGAAGAGCAAAATACATATCTAATTGCATGGACAACAACACCCTGGACAATAATATCCAATGAAGCAGTAGCAGTTCATCCCACGGAAATGTATGTGAAGATTAAGGTAGGTAATGAATATTGGATTTTAGCAGAGAAACGTTTAGAAAGCTTTGTAAAGACTGTTAACATTGAGAAATACGATATTGTTGAAGCATTCCCAGGTTCATATCTATACAATAAGAAATACATACACCCACTAGCTGAGGAGGTACCAAAACATAGAGAACATGAACCTATAAATCACCGTATATTGGTAGCAGAATGGGTTAGTATGGAGGAGGGTACAGGTGTAGTACATATAGCTCCTGCACATGGACCAGAAGATTTTGAGCTTGGAAAAAGACATGGACTAATATTGTTTAGACCTATACAAAAGAATGGTATATTCACTGAAGAAGCAGGAAAATACGCTGGAAAATGGTTTAAAGAAGCTAATCCTATGGTTATATCTGATCTAATGAAGAAAAACCTTGTTGTATTTGTAGATGAAATAGAGCATGAGTATCCTCATTGCTGGCGCTGTGAAACACCGTTGATGTATTTTGCCGATAGGCAGTGGTTTATAAAGATAGAGCCAATAAAAGATGCTATGATTAGAGAGAATAACTCAGTGAGATGGTATCCAGAGTGGGCTGGTAAAAGATTTGCTGATTGGATAAATAGTGCTAGAGATTGGTGTATCTCAAGAGAACGATATTGGGGTACACCGTTACCAATATGGACATGTATGTCATGCGGTAATAGAATAGCTATAGGAAGTATTGATGAACTTAAACAATATGCTCTAAATCCTGAGGAGCTCCATGATATACATAGACCATGGATAGATAGGATCAAGTTTAGATGTCCAAAATGTGGAGGTATTATGGTTAGAGAGCCTTTTGTTGTTGATGTATGGCTAGATAGTGGTATGGCTCATACAGCATCACTAAAACAGATAGCACGAGAAGAGAACTTCAGCATTCTATTCCCATATGATTGGATAACCGAGGCAATAGACCAGACCAGAGGATGGTTCTATACACTCTTATTCACATCAGTAGCTCTATATAATAGTACACCATATAGATCCGTTCTTTGTCAAGGACATGTACTGGATAAATTTGGTAAGAAGATGAGTAAGAGTAGAGGCAATGTTATATGGGCTCTAGATTTTATGGATAAAAATGGAGCTGATGTATTAAGGCTCTACCTATTGTCTAAAGCAGCACCCTGGGATAATATTAATTTTGATCCTGATGAAACGCAAGATATTAGGAAGATTCTAGATATATTGTGGAACTCTGTCAATTTTGCTATAACCTATATGGATCTAGATAAATGGGATGCATCAAATATAGATAAGGATCTACAAGGACTATTACCAGAGGATTACTGGATTATCTATGAGCTAGATAGACTTATCAAGAGTGTTGATGCTGCAATATTAAGTGGAGATCTCCATATTGCTATAAGAAATATATTAAACTTCATAACGGAAACCCTTAGCCATAGATATATCACGGTTATTAGACCGAGGGTATGGCTTGAAGAAGATTCTCCTGAGAAGAGATCGGCCTATGCTGTTCTATATATAGTATTATCAACATTGTTTAAGATTCTAGCACCTTTTGCACCATTTATATCTGAATATCTATACCAAGCATTTACAAAGAAGTATGCACCTAAGGATATAGCAAAAGAGAGTATCCATATGGAAAACTGGCCTACAATAGATGAATCTTTGCTGAATGAAACCATGTGGAACAGTGTTGAAGAAATATTTGATTTTGCTGAAAAGATTTTACGAATAAGAGCTGAGAAGGGTATAAAGAGGAGGTGGCCAATTAAAAAAGCTGTAATAGTATCAGATGATATGAAGAAGGCGTCATTGTATAGTAAAGTATCTAGAATATTGATGATATATTCAAATGTGAAAAATATTGAAATAGTTACGGATACCTCTAAAAACATAGATCAGACTATGGTATTAGTTATGGATAAACCAGCTAAGCTATATGTTGATTTAACAATAGATGAAGAACTATTGATGGAAGGACTTGCAAGAGATCTTATTAGAAGAATACAGATGCTTAGAAAGAATCTAAATCTGCCTGTTGACTATACTATCAAGAGAACATACATATATAGTAATGTTCAAATAATTCAAGAAATGCTTAGGAAATTTAAGAATTATATAGAGAGGGAAACAAGAGTAGCAGAGATATTTATAGCTAGTAATGAAGATATACCTGGAGAAAAACATAAATGGAACATAGATGAATACGAGGTTATTATCTCAATAGAGCTATGACCTTCTATATCCTTGAGAAGCATTATCTCTATGTCTCTATATCCTGAAAATCTTAAAGTCATAAGGTCTATCATAGATTAGATAAATTATAAGGAGGAGTTGGAGAGACAAGAAGACTTAAAAACCTTCATTCTGCACATATAGCAAGGCTTTTTGGTTGTAAAATATGTTGAATGATCTTGGGATTACAAAAAATGGAACTGCAGAATGTTTCTTGATGCCTAACGAACTTAGAAATCTTTTAACATATTTCCATATTTATAAATGTTCATATGTATTAACATTAAGGGGTGATAGGGAAAGCATAGGTATTTTACTACGTCTATACTATTCTAATTATGTCCATGAAACCATGGTGGTAGGAGATTATTGTTGTAAAACTTATATCGAGTTTGTTGGAGTGCCAAGACTTTGTATTGTAGATGGAAAGACATTGCGTTATAACAATACTGATATTAGAGATATTGAAAGAAGATTTAACTATGTTGAAAGATGTGTAAATCCTAGGGGATGTATTACAACAAATTGTATGGAAGCTATCAAAAGGTGTTACAAAGAGGGAGTTCCATGTCTATTAATAGTTGATGGAGAGGAAGACCTCTTAACTCTAGCAACAATAATATTAATAGATCATGGTATAGTAGTATATGGTGTTCCACATGAAGGTATTGCAATAATACCTATAGATAAAGCTAAAGTAGATGCTATTAATATATTCTCCCAATTCATAAGACTGAATAGTTTGGGGTACAAGGATCTGAACTATGTATAGCATTAGCAGCGTTATATCCTTAACACAGAAGTTTATCATCAATATTGGCAATGTGGATGAACTGTGTTATCAGATATACTCTATATTTAGGGATAATGCTTTATCTATGGCTATAGATAGACCATTGTGTAATAGAATGATTATAATAGGAAAAGATTTTGAATTAAGAGTCTATGTCACTACACAGTATGAGGGTATTATTAGTATCTTTATGGAATTAGAGAATAATATAAAACAATTCTTTAACAATATAAATAACCTTCTATCAAATATATACAAAGTATTAAATAAGATTTGTAACATAGAGCCCAACATTAGAGTGACACTTAGAAAAATCTTTAGAACTAGAAATAAGATAGACATTAATCTAATTCAGCTAAAACTAAAAAATCTTGGAATAGCAACAGTATCAAAGGAAGAAAAAATTATTGATGATCTACATCTAAAAATATTCCATGGCACAATAATAGGTAAAAAACTAAAGAAATATGACATCTATATAACACTTCTACAGAATGATAATATAGAGTTGGGATTAACAGTAGATTTTAGAAGCTCTTACAATGAACTATATAGTTTTTTAGAAGAAGCTAATAATCTAATGAATGTAATTGAGTTAAACGTAGTAGTAAATAGTGATATAAATGGATAGTTCTATGAGTTATTAACATAAAAATCTTAAACAGATAGACCTAAGCTAAATGTGTGGCGAAATATTATGCATGAATGGGCATTAGCTGAGGCAATAGTTAAAAGTATAGAGCAGAGAGCAGAGGAGTTAAAGACTAATAGTATTAACTATGTTGAGATTATCATAGGAGAGCTACAACAAATTGATGAAGAAATTCTTAGTTTTGCATTAAATGAATTGTTAAAAAGTCTTAGGGAGGAAAGAAATATAATTGTTAAGGAACTTAAGTTCTCTAGGGAGGAGGCTGTATTTAAGTGTAATGTATGTGGATATATATGGAAGCTAAGTGATTATGCGATTGATGAAGAATATAAGGAGTCTATACATTTTATACCTGAAATTATTTTTACAATTCATCAGTGCCCCAAGTGTGGATCAAGCGACTTTGATATTGTCAGAGGTAGAGGTATAGGTATAAGGTTTGAGAATAATGCAAGAATATGATTATAGACTTAAACTAATAGAGTCTCGAATCAAATCCTTAAGTTTTTAATTCCTATTGTAAGTCCTAAGGGAGGTGTTGGAAAAACCACAATCTCATCTGCTTTAGCACTACTCCTAGCACACCATGGCTTACCCACAGCTCTTTTAGATCTAGATATTACAAATCCAACAGCACATATATTCCTAGGTATTGATATAAATAATATCCAGCCCTATGAAGATAAAGGGATTGTTCCTCCATATATTGATAAAAACCTAGAATTTATGAGTATAGTATTCTTCTCCCATGACAATGTTCTACCTTTGAGGGGTAGGTATATCACTAATGCTATAAGAGAGATCTTTGCTATAACTAGGTGGAGAAGCAGAGTACTAGTTATAGATATGCCCCCTGGATTCTCAGATCCCATAATAGAAATAGTTCGCTTTACAACTAAGCTTTTACCACTGGTTGTATCTACATGCGATAAATTGTCAATTATATCGTCAAAAAAACTATTAAGTTATCTGAAGAATAAGAATATAGAGATTCTTGGCATAATTGGAAATATGTGTAGAAAAGGTGATGATGAAGCTATAATTAGGCTTTCCCAAGAGTTTTCCATAGACCATCTAGGTTCCGTTGAACCTATAGAAAATCTCTATACAACCTATGGACATCCTAAGAAAATTCTTCAAATATTTGGCAATTATTTAGATAAAGTTGCTAGAAAGGTGATAAAGATCTATGAAAATTCTAACACTTGATGAAGCTTGTACATTTATGAGAACATTATTAGAGAGTAAATATGTATTTGCATGTATAGGTACATATATTAGAAGTGATGATGCTTCAGCTCTAGAGCTATGTAATAATTTAATTCATGAGTATCCCAATAACATAGTGCTATGTGAGCATGGCCTAGAGAATTGCATAGGAAGTATTGTTGAGTTGGATGCAAGAAAAATAGCTATAATAGATTCTGTTTTAATAGGGGATGTCTCTGCGGGAAGCATCATATTATTCAATGAAGATGAAATCAACGAAACATGTGTCCTATCTACACACTCTATTCCCATCACTACATCTATCTCAATTCTGCATAATACTCTAGGACCAGATATCAATGTAGTCTTCTTGGGTATAGTAGTGAAAAATATTGATATAGGGCTTGATATGAGCCCCGAGGTAGAAAATACTGTTAGGAATGTCATAAGGTGTTTAAAGGGGAGATAATGTTGTTGCTACATTATCCACGATAGTATAAGTGCTATTATAGATATTGTTAAGCTGTATTTTATAATAGATCTTATTGCATCATCTATTCTAAATCTTCCAAATACTGATCTGATTATCGTTATTATTGTTACAATAATAAAATACTTTATTATCAATAGAAGTGCTCCTGGAACACTTAAATGGGGATATGGATATGGACCTCCTAGATATATATAGACTACTATCAATGCTATAACTGTGGTTTCTATATCATGAGCTAAGTTATATAGAGCTAATACAGGTCCTGAGAACTCAGTTATATGACCTGATATTAATTCCTGCTCTGCTTCAGGTATATCAAATGGTTTGTACATAAGCTTGGCTTGAGATGCTACTAATATAGCTATTATCCCTAGTATATATGGAAGAATGTATAGAGGATTAATACCTAGAATACTAAGGGTATATCTCGAGGTGCATAAGACACTATAGCTACAGTTATAAAGCTTTGAAGTAGCTATAAAGGGTACCAATAGTGCTACTACCCATGCAGGTTCTACAAATGTTGCAAGTGCTAACATTCTTGAGACACCTGCTATAGTGAATGGATTGGGATAGGAAAGTGCAGCTATAATCAACCCTATAAGAGTCCATACAACAGTTAGATATATCAATACTATAACATCATATGGAGCTTGAATCCTCACAATCGATATAGGTAATAACAGCAGTGATGATACTAGAGCCCCTATAGCCATTAAAAGGCCTAGCCCTGCAAGCATTGTAGATGAATATCTTTGTAGCTTTAGCTCCTTTACACCAATAAGTTTGATGAAATCTATAAATGGTTGTAATATTCCAAAGGGACCTGTATATGATGGACCCATACGATTCTGTATTCTTGCTGTAACCTTTCTGATAAACCATTCAGTAAATAGACTTGAAGCTGATATGAATATAAGTCCTGGAAAAACAATCAACGAGATTAATAACATTAAGATGTCACCAATGTTCATGTCACTCACCTTACCATGGCTACATATGTCACTGCTAATATTAATAATACTACAAAGGATAAAGTCATATACACATACCATTCATTTAAAATTCCGCTATGTACAATATCTCTAAGTATCCTATATGTATTACCCAAAACCCTTCTTACCAATCCCCAGTATAGCGCTTCACTACTTGGAATCTTTAGAGATAATACATCTTCACTCTCACCCCCAATATACATCTCACTACCCTCACTACTACTTTTTACCAATCTATTAAATATAGCAATTCCAATCAACACTATTACTACCATACCCATAGTTAAGATTAATGTTGATTGGAAGAGGTCTAAATTGAGTATCAGAGCCATTATTTAACACCTAAGATTGATTGCCATGCATTAATAAATGAACTTATATAGCTATTGAAGTTTGTAGCATCTTTTGCTACTACCATTAACTTATCCCATAAGTTTGATATTGGTATGTAGGGAATGCTTAATAACAATATAGATATAACTATACATGAAACTGTCATTATAGTAAGAACAAGCGATGCACTTATAGTTGGAAGACTTTTTACATCAACCTCAATTTTTCTTAAAGGCTTTGCAACACCCATTATAAGAAGTTTTGCGTATCCCATAACCGATATAGCTGTAGCTAGTACCAATAATATTGCTAGTATAGGTTGATTTACTGAAAGATATGCGTTATACATATAAAGCTTGCTAAAGAAGCCCGCTAATGGCGGTAACCCTAGAAGATGTAATGCTCCAATAACTGTAGCAAGACCTGCTATTGGAGCTATCCTTCCACTACCTATTAATCTATCTATATCTCTACTATTTGCAATTCTAATCAATACTCCTGTAGACATGAAAAGCATTGATTTTCCTATACTATGATTTAGTATGTGAAGCATCGTTGCAGCTAGTACTACTCCTGAAGCCTCTGGATATACTATACCTGTCCCTAAAGCCATGTAGATTAGACATACATGTTGAACAGTGCTATAAGCAAGAAGCCTCTTCACATCTTTCTGTACAGCCATAAGAAGTGCTGTTATAACAGCTCCCAAACCTCCAAGAACTATAAATACTATGCCAAAGGCGTTTCTAAGGCCTCCGAGAACACTCTCTTGACCGAATATTGTATATACAAATCTAATTACAGCATATATACCTACATTAACTACAACCCCCGATAATATTGCTGATACTGGTGCAGGTGCTTCTGGATGTGCATCAAGTAACCAGAAATGGTTCGGAAATAGAGCTGATTTGACCATAAATGCCCAGAAAGCTATAGCTAGAGCTACTGCAGTCGTAGCTACTATATCGCCATAAAAACCTCCACTCAATGTAAACCAATCCATAAACATGCTTAAACCTAATGACTGCGCTCTGCTCTTTAATGCAAGGTCGGCCATATTGAGAGTTCCATAGGCTCCATATAGTAGAATTACTGCAAAGAAGTAAAGCGCTGTTGCAATTATTCCGACCATGGAATACTTTATCGATGCTTCGACAGCTTGAGGTTTATTTCTGTAAAATGCTACAAGACCATAAGCAGATATGGATAGCACTTCTAGCATTACAAATAGATTAAATGCGTCACCCGTATATATACATCCTGTGACACCTGCCTCTAGTCCTAAGAGTAGCGTGTAGTAATAGGCTATAGACTTTTCATCCATTTCCCCTGTATACCACCAACTATAGAGTACAACCATAAACATTACGAATACCGCAACAAATCCTAGAAATCCATTTAGTCTATCTATTTCATATACAATACCAATTGGAGGAGGCCATCCGCCAAAGGGATATATAATGGGGTTCTCAGCTTTGTAAACATCTATCAAAATGATTATACTCAACATTAGTACAACGATGTTGATGAGTAAGGCATATAAGTCATAGAATTTCTTAGACTTAATGAAGATACTTATTAATGGAAGAATAAACGCTGAGACAATTAGTAAGGGTGGGATAATTCCATAAATAGGGCTTGTAAGCATGAACATCCCCTAGTCGAATATCTTTTTAGCATATTTTTCAAAGCTATATGATATCTCTTTATAAGCTTTCTCCATATCTGTAGTTGTTACATCTATCCAATGTACATAAAAATATTTCTTATCCTTATCAACATCTACAACAACAGTTCCTGGTGTATTAGTTATAGAATTAGCGACAGCTGTTAAAGCATAGTCTGTTTCTACATTTATAGGAATTTTCACTATACCTGGATTTATTGGCATCTGTGGATGTAGGATTCTCTTTATTACATCGATATGTGCTTTTACCTCAGCAACAAAGAAATAATAGATAGCGTATAGAAAAGCCCATATCCAACGTCTAACATCAAAAACTTTAGAGGGTTGACTAAGTGTAATATTTGCAAATACTATACCTACAAGGATAGAAACTATGCCTCCTGTTATTAAGTCAAATATGCTTATTGATCCGCTGAAAACTATGTATACTATGAATGTCAGTATTATTATGGGTATTGATCTATAAATCCTTTGAACCATATATTATCACCCCTTAAGTTTACTTATTTTTCGAACATCAGTAGTTCCATAAAGTCTATATATCTGTAGGGTTAATGTAATCAAAAATAGTATTACTGCAAGACCTATAACTATTGCAGTTAAAACTAATGCCTGTGGTAATGGATCTACAGCACTACTCACAAACTTCTCTATATCTTGTTGTGTTGGATTTGGAACCTTTGTTAATATTGGAGGGATTGGATAGAATGAAGGGTAGTATGCAAAACCTATCATTATTGCTAATAGATTTATGCTATCGCTAAATATTGTTACAGCTATAATTTTCTTTATTAGCGAAGGCCTAGCAAAGATTCCGTATAGAGCTATAGCTATATTTACTACTAATGACATAAATGCGAGCATGAATAGATATCTTATTTGGAATTCCATTGTTATAACCATTTTACTCACCCTCCGTAAGCATCTCCTTCTCAATTACTTTACGGATACTTTCTTCAGGTGAGAATAGCAATAGAAATAGAGCTGAGAATCCCATAAATACTGCAAAAGTTTCAGAGATATTGAATATAAGTAATGTACCCCCTGTTATGATATCCCCGTTCCCTATTATAGATGGTAGACCTACAGGAGCTAGGAACTTCGGCTGATTCTGGAATATATATGCAGGCACACCCATCATTATTCCTATGACTAGTACTAAAAATGTTGCTATCCCTATGCCTAGTAATCCGAGAGATCTCATCAATATTGCTGTATTTATACTCAGTCTCTTCGATAGAAAATACACAGAGAATATGACTACAATTAGAAGTGAGGCTACAGCTGCTGTTGCCCCTCCTTGGAATCCTCCTCCAGGGGTTAGGTGTCCGTGAAAACCTAGGGATGCTGCTACCACAAGTATCATTGGCAAGATTATCCGTGTAACAGTTTTTGCTATAATAGACATTCCTTTATCTTCATCAGATTGTGATACAGGTAATTCTATGCCTCTAAATAGTGTCAATGCACTAATTATTGCTAGAAACATAACCGAGGTCTCAAATAATGTATCTAACCCTCTATAATCCCATACAATAGCTGTCACAGCTTCAGGTGCCGCAACAGTTAGATTAGGTATACTAGGATTATATGTTGTATATAGGTATATCTGTGCCAATAGTCTTGTTCCCGAAAATGGAAGAGGACCTATACCTCCTATAGAAATAACATAAGATATTGCTACTACAAATATTACTATGGCTATCGGTATTACATACGTCCTTCTCATCACTATTCACCCTCATATCTCTCTGTCTTCTTAATCAATAGCAATATTAATGCTGGTGTTAATCCTACAGCAACAGGTATATAAGTTAAAACCAGGTCTGGAGCCATTAAAAGGTAATATATTATTGCATAGAACGTGCTTTGAAGTGCTGAATATATTGCTGCCTTAACAAGGTCTCTCTCAATAATAGCATAGAATGTGGAAATAATGGAGAGAAGCCCTGCAACTCCCATAATTAGATATGGTAATAATAATGATATATCGTAGCTCATGGATTTTCACCCTTTTTCCTATCTTCTTCAAGCATATCTACAACCTTTGGAAAAACAGGTGCAACACCCGATCTGTGTGTAGCTCTTGCTATTACATGGGATCCTACCGGTGCTAGAAACAGTAGAAGAAGTGCTGAAACAAATGATGCGCCTGCCAAGAACCATCTATAGGTTCCTAGATCTTCTAATCCTATAGCAATTAATCCTAGACCTACTATTGGCACAAATGCCCCACCTATTGTTCCTACAGTAAGAGCATGCAATCTAACAAAAAAGTTTGGGAAGCGAAGCAATCCTATAGCACCAATTAGGCTACATATAGCTCCAATAGCCACAAATATTTCGCCTATAGCTATTAGAATTATATTCAAGAGGTCCATACTATTCACCTATTTCCTTTGACTCAAGATATTTAGCTACATAAACATCCAATGCATAAACCCATAACATTAAGACTATTGCACAAGGAATGAGAATAGGACTTTGAAGATATATAGAAAAGATTATTAGAAGAACTCCAAGTACATAGGATAGAGCATCTATTGCTATAACGCTATCAGGTAATGTTGGACCTTTTATCGCTCTTATAGTATAGAGAATCATTGAAACAATATATATTGGGATTACGAAGGTCAGAAATGTTTGTACATGAGCAGTATAGCTCATTTACTTAACACCTTCTAGTGTTGAAAGACTTAGGCTTTCAGATAAAAGTTTTTCTTTTGTTGAAAGCATGTAATCATTTGTTGTAATATATGCATTAACAGGACATACCTTAACACATCTATAACAGAATACACATGCATTATACTCTATCACTGGATACAAACCCCTTGGATTATGTTTAAGCTTTATTCCTTCAGGAAGCCTCTTCATTGTAATACAATTCGAAGGACATTCCATTGCACATATAGAACAACCTATGCACTTTCTTAAATCTGCATAATGCTTACCACGAAAATCTTTCTCTACAGGTGTAGGCTTACGTGGAAATTGTATTGTTGCTGGTCTTCTTAATAAGTTCTTAAGTGCTTCAATAACTATACTCATTTCTTTCCACCTCTTCTAGCTAAATCCTTCAATGTCATAGTCGTCCTAGTATTGTTCTTTAGATCTATAACTATAGCTCTATCCATACATGATATACATGGATCATAACTAACTAGGATTACAGGTACATCAGCAATGCTATGTCCTATATAACTAAATGTAGAGTTTATTATGTTATTAAATGAGGGTGTTCTTACCTTAACCCTATAAGGTTTATCTCCACCTCTGCTGACTATATAGTATGTAAGTTCGCCACGTGGCGCCTCTACCCTAGAATAAGACTCACCTGCAGGAAATACCCTTGGAAGTTTTCTCTCATCTGGTACAGCATTCCCTGAGGGGAGATGCTCTAAGACATATTTGCATATCTCTAAGGAGATGAGAGCTTCATCCCATCTTAGCAACATTCTAGCTAGAGAATCTCCTTCAGGTCTTACAACCACTTCAAATGGTATTTCGCTAAATGCATTATATTTGTCTTCAGCACGCACATCACTTTTAACACCACTAGCTCTTAGCGGTGGACCCACAATACTATGCGAAATTGCATCCTTAGCTTTTAATACTCCTATTTCGGTAAGTCTCTTAGATATCGTAACATCCTCTTCAAATAGCTTCCTGTAATATTTTAATCTAGGTTCAACTTTATTTAAGATATCTAAAATTCTTTCCTTCTTCATATCGTCTATATCTCTTCTAACACCTCCAAAAATCATATAGTCTCCATGTATTCTATTCCCAGTAAGAATCTCTTTAGCCTTCATAATCATTTCCCTATCCCTCATTATGTACATAAAAAGGGTGTCAAAGCCTATAATCTCTGCCATTACAGCATTTATTAACATATGGCTATGAATCCTTTCAAGCTCCGTTGCTAAAACCCTTAGATATTTGGCTCTAGGTGGAGGATCTATATCTGCAAGATATTCTACTGCTCGTGTATAACAATCATCGTGAACCATATTACATATACCACAGATCCTCGGGGCTATAAATTTACCTTTATAAAAGCTATTCTTCTCTAAGAGTTTCTCTATACCCCTATGATTATAACCTGTAATAACATCTACATGGATTACCTCCTCGCCATCAGCATAGACCTTTAGCATTACAGGTTCATGTAGAGCAGGATGCTGAGGTCCTATGGGTACTTCCAAGGTTATAGGAATTTTTATCAGTGTTGTTGCATCCTTCGGTACTTCCTCACCCATATATCTACACCTTGACATCTTTTCTTAATGGATATATTCCACTATCAGCAACATCCTTTGGAACAAAGAAGCCTCGCTTGATATATTTGTTACCTTCAAAACTTATTCCAAGAAGATCATATGTTTCTGCCTCTCCCGAAAAAGCTCCGGGAAATTCGTCTAACAAGCTACTAATTATAGGATTATCGCGAGGTACCGAGGTTTTAACCACAATTGTATTGCCCATCGGTATTATATGTATAAAATAGTTTATCTCTATAACCTTTTCCTCTGGTTTGTCAACACCTGCTATTGTTGATATATAAATATTTTCATCGCCAAAGAACTCCTTCAGAACCCTAACCACATTTTTCAGATTTTCTGAAGCAATACGTATGTATATTCTATTCGGTTTTATTATTCCTCTCTCCAGTATATATCCTGATAAATTCTCCTCAAGTTGTTTGGGAAGAGACATTTTCTACACCTTTCTCTCTCTGCAACAATAATAATAAAGCTCTAAGTATCTCCTCTGGACGAGGAGGACATCCAGGCACATATACATCTACAGGTATGACTTTGTTAACTCCACCAACAACACTATAGCTACCCTTAAAAACCCCTCCATCATATGCACAAGCTCCTACAGCAACAACATATTTAAGATTTGGCATCTGAGAATATAGTCTCTTAAGACGTTCTGCCGCTTTCTTTGTTACAACACCTGTAACTATAAGGATATCTCCATGCCTTATAGAAGGCGCTAGTTTTATACCATATCTCTCAGGATCGTAAAGTGGTGTAATAGCAGCTAGAACTTCTATATCACAACCATTACAGGCACCAGTATTAAAGTGTACTAACCATGGTGAATAACGTATAAACTTGTTCAAAGCTACTCACATTATAGTATAGTTCTTGTTAAGGATGCTATTAAAAGCTTTACTATTGTGAACTTACTGCTTAACATGATTGGGTTCTATATATCTACAGCTATAGTTGCATAAACTTGACCTACAGCAATACCTCCATCGTTTGGCGGTATCCTTCTTGGAAGAATTACCTCTATATCTTCTTCAGCTCCTACCTCTCTAATTCCTCGAACTATGTAGGTATTAACAGAAGCTCCACCACCAACAGCTATAATTTGCTTCATATTTCTTCTACCTTTCAACTCGTTTATAGCTATTCTAGCCAATACCTTACCCAACTCTAGCTGAATCCTAAATGCCAATTCCTGCTTCGCCATCAGATCTGCTCTGTCCAGATATCCCAGAATATCTATAAAGTAATTCAATGTCTTTGCTATCGCCACACCATCTTCTAGTCTTATTTCTATTGGCTCTAGATCTCTAATTCTATTCCAATTTTTAGACATAGCCTCCATAACTATAGCTGGTTCACCTTCATAACTTCGATAAGTTATAAAACCTAGTAATGCTGAAACAGCATCAAGATATCTTCCAATACTAGAACACCTTATGTAATCACCCATGATGATCTTATTGTGTATCGCTTGCACTTCCTTCTCACCATAGGGAAGTCTTTCAATTAAACCAAATTTCTTGATAATATTATAGGCCTCCGATCCCAACATACTTATTAGTATTGCTGAAGATATTCTTGCCGGATATATAGAATCTCTATCACTTGTTATCGGTATGTATTCTAGATGTCCACATCGCCTATAACCGTTTCTGCCTTGGATCAAAATAACTTCTCCACCCCATATATTACCATCATCGCCATAACCAACACCGTCTATAGCTATACCAACAATATTTTCATCTAAATCTATGCCCCTATCAGCTAATGTCGAGAGTATATGTGCATAGTGATGCTGAACCTCGAAAATATTACTACCATACTTCTTCCTAATCTCATATGCAATTTCTCTTGAGGCATATAGAGGATGCTTATCTATAACCAATAATGTCTTTGATAAATCTATTGAATAATTATTTATGAAAAACCATAGGGTTTTCTCAAAATCTCTCAATGTGTCTACATTATCTAGATCGCCAATGTATGGCATTAAAACTACTTTATCGTTGAAACCAATAGCACCAGCGGTTTGTAGCTCTGCACCAAATGCTACCACATCTCGTTTTAAATCTATTGGTAGTCTAATCCATTTTGGTGCATATCCTCTTCCCCTACGAAGAATGACTTGAATACCATCAGTATACCTAACTACGGAGTCGTCAACCCTATTAACTATTTCTCTATCATGAGTCAATACATAGTCTACAACACCTCTAAGCTTTGTAAATACACATTCATCATCAATACACATAGGCTCTCCATGAATATTGGCACTAGTCATAATTAAGAACTTGTCTCTAGTCTCCATGAGAAGAAGATAATGAAGAGCTGTATATGGCAGGAATACCCCCTCGACATCCATATTAGGAGATACATATCGTGAAACAGGACTATCATGACGTTTTGGCAATAGTACTATTGGTCTTTGAGGAGAGGTTAAGAGATCTATTGATGATGGTGGTACAAAGTAAACAAGTCTCGATGCTATATCTAGGTTTAGACACATAATAGCAAATGGTTTTGTAGGTCTATTCTTCCTCTTTCTCAACATGAGAACAACATCATCATCTGTAGCTAAAGCTGCTATATGAAATCCTCCAATCCCTTTCACAGCAACTATATAACCCTCGTCTATGAGCTTAGCTGCATCTTTCAATGGATCTGATGAATCAACTAGCTTTCCATCTGATGTATATAAAGCTAGCCTTGGTCCATCCTCTGGACAGCTAATTCCTTGAGCATGATGTCTACGCACATTATATACATCATTGTATTCATCTAAACACTTTCTACAAAGCTTATACTTCCTCATAGAGGTATTTTCGCGATCATATGGAAGACTATAAATCATTGAGTATCGGGGTCCGCACCAAGCACATGAATTGAATGGATATCTATACCTACGATCACTAGGATTCAATACTTCTTTTAAACACTCATCACATATAGCTATGTCTGGCGGTATCATGGACCTATTTACAAGCTCTCTACTACTTTTCATAATTTCAAAGCTCTGTAATCCCCTAGGCTCATCACTAATTATTGTTATTTCATCTATTAGACTATATGGAGGTAACTGTCTAGATAGTTCACGGAAGAATCTGTCTATAGATTCTTGAGAGCCTTCAATAAATATCTCGACTTCGGATCCACCTAGATTCCTCACATAGCCTTTAACTCCAGTAATTTTAGCTACTCTATTTATTGTTGGTCTAAAGCCTACCCCTTGTACAAGCCCTACTAGAAATATCCTTACAGCTCTATACATCTTGAAAACCAATATCTAACATATTCTCGGTAGATTTAGACCTCTAGAAGCTACTATAGTCCTACCACCAATTTCTGTAATAGCAATTACCTTACCCTTCAATAGCTCTGACTGAGGCTTAACTACCTCGCCTATGATTTCTGCTTTGCAACCCCTCGACCTCAACTCATTTACAATATCATCGCTATATTGAGGGTCTACTGCTAATATAGCTACACCCTCACTTGCAACAGATAGAAAATCTATTCCTAGAGCTTCTAGAAATGCTCTTACCTCTGGCTCAATAGGTATCTTAGACCTATCAATCACTATAGTTACATCATTATTAATTGCCCATTCGTTAAGTATTGATGCTATCCCCCCTCTTGTAGGATCTCTTGCAGCATGAATATGTTCTCCATATTTCTCAATCACAGGGAGTAATGCATCTATGAGTGGTTTTGCATCGCTCTTGATATTCTTTATATTATCAAGAAGCCCTAGCTGTGACGCAATTATAACTGCTCCATGGGATGCTATAGGATCTGTAACAATAATCTTATCGCCAATCCTTATCCTTGTATCAACAATAGGGTTCTGAGCCAAGCCTATTCCTGTTGTAGTTATAATAATCTTATCTAGATTCCCTCTAGGCATAACCTTAAAGTCTCCACCAATCAATGGTATATCATATTTCTTCAACAAGTCTATCATATCATTGACTATCTTTTCTAAAACATTGAGTTCAAAGCCCTCTTCAACTGTTATAGAATCCATTATGGCTATGGGTCTAGCTCCCATAACCACTAAATCATTTATGGTACCACTAATAGCTAATGTACCAATACTTCCTCCGGGAAAGAAAATCGGTTTAACTGTATAGCTATCCATTGTAATAACGAGGTATTTATCTCCTATAGGAATAACTGCACCATCATCTAGAACATCTATACCCATACCACCATTGACCTTTCTAAGCCTTTCGGGAACCTTACTAACTATCGTCTTCATAATCAAGTCAAAGGTCTCTCTAGCTCCAGAACCATGTACTAATGTCACTATGTCACTCAATTAATTTCACCATTAACAATTACTTAATAAGTAATATTGTAGATCAATACTTAAATCCTTATGGGATATGACTATAGATGAATTTATAAATCATCCTTGTCTAAGCTTAAACGATATCAAATACCTAATAAGATCTAGAGGTAATTTTTCATGTCTATCATAATCAAGTTGTGAAACCTCTAATTCAATAGAGAACGTAGAGTCAAGGAACATAGAGTTCTTCAACATTCCGACGATCCTCCATAGAGAACGTTTAAAGATGTATTGTATCCATAGCTCAGATAGCATCTCTCTAACTTCTTTCTGCCTAGCTATATCATTAATACCGATATTTCTTGCATAAACATTAGACATCCTTGATATAGCATAAAGTCCTCCACCACTAATGCTTTTTACCATACCTATTGCATCACCTAAAGCACATATATTATCTCTACATATAGACTTTGGATATCCTTGTAACACCTTTCCACCATACGTATCAGTTATGCTATTTATACTCATTTTAAGTCTCTTCGACAAAATCTTTCTAAAAATGGAAAGCATTTCCATAGGTTTTTCATTACATGCTAGACCTATGACCCCTCTATTCTCGGTAATAGGTATAAACCATCCGAACCCTCCACCAAAGATTATTGGATCAAAGAATACATATAGTGTATCCTTATCCACATTTTTAGAACTATATATAACGTCCTGTTGTACACCATGAAGAGGTTTAATCATAGCATTGAGACCTACATCTAAGGATAGCTTATTTGGATAACCTTCACCTATTATAATGTAATCAAATCTTTTTCTGATGACATCCTTTGTTGATAGGTCATGGATAACCAAATCATTACCTCCTTTAGTATCTATCATTAGTATCTTTTTGCTCAATTGTATATCTATTCCATTTGCTATGAGCGTTCTATAAAGCTCCATTTCATGTTTAACACGATCAATTTTGTATGCTATAGTATTGCTACATCTTAACGTTATCCTTATATATGGTAGTATGTGAAATTCGATATTTCTATACTTATTTTCAACGTATTTTAAGCCATAAGGTAATAGTGATAGAGTTTCAGGTGATATTATACCAGCACAATGCTTTCTTGGTATTTTAGCTCTTTGCTCAAATAATATAATCTGTGATATTGTTCTGTTAGATAAAGCATAGTATGCCGTTAATAATCCACTTATACCAGCTCCAATAATTGCTAGAGTAGACAAATTGCTCAACCAAACATTTTTATACTTCCAAAACTATTTAGTTTGCAAGTTAATAGAGGGGATATATATGTTTCGAGAGATCTTTACCACATTAGAGAGGTATTATTCATTAAGAGAAGTAGTGGATTTTGCTGCATTTCTTTCAAAATACAATAGAATTCAGGGGAGTAGTGATCTCGAAAGAGCTATGATGGCTATAGTTGATATCTTAAAGGATTTAGGAAACATACAATTGAATACCTATGTATATAGCTATAGCGAAAGATATGGTATACATCTTCCGGTAGTAGGATGGGATGTTAATGAATGTTTTATAGAGATGGTTAAACCTAGTAAAAGAATTATACATTCATTTATTAATTCTAAAACATGTGTTGTAGCCCATAGCCCACCTGGTGATGTTGAAGCTCAGGTTGTATATGTTGGTGAAGGCTCTGAAGAGAATAGTTATAGAAATGTTGATGGAAAGATAATTCTGGCTTATGGAAATCCCTACCTAGTTTATAGAATAGGAAGTGAGCTAGGGGCAAAGGGATTTATATTCTTTAGAACTACTTCACCAGGTAATTCAGTACCATATCTATCCCTATTTCTTACACCAGATGAAGCAAAGCACTTCACAGCTCCAGCTGCAAGTATTTCTCATAGTGAGGCACAGAGAATTATTAGGTATTTGGAGAAGGGTGAGGAGGTAACTATGAGAATATTTGTAGATTCCATTTTTAGAAGTGATGCAAAGATAATAGTTGTTGAGGCAGGTATTGGAGAAGGAGAAAAGGAGCTACATATCTATGCACATGCATGTCATCCTGCTGGTACAGTTAATGATAATATAAGTGGTACTGCATCTCTTTTAGAGCTTTTAATAGCCTTTAATAGAGCTATAGATAGAAATATGCTTAATATTCCAAAAGAAATGAGATTGACATTTATATGGTTTCCAGAATATTATGGTTCTTTACCATATCTTATCGAAAAAGTTGAAAATAGAAATATGAAGATAGATTTTGGTGTAAATCTAGATATGATTGGCGAGAAGCAGGAGGTTACAGGGTCTACACTCAATATCATTCGACCCCCTACATTCCTCTCAAATAAACTTTATGAGTCAGTAACGGTAGCCTCATTGCTCAATACACTATCCCTTAACTCTACATTCTCCAACATGCAAAATGTACTCTCCTATAGAATAGATATAGTACCATACGATGGTGGTAGTGATCATGACATATATTTGCAATTCGATATCCCATCTATTATGTTAAACCAATGGCCAGATAAATTCTATCATACTGACCAAGATACTATAGATAAGTTTGACCCAATTATAGCCTCAAGAATAGTTATAGCAATAGGAGCTCCCTTGTATGCCTTAGCAACAGGTAGCATAGATAAGACAATGCTATCGAATATTATTGATGCCTATGAAAAATTTCTTCAAGGTTACTCGAAAATGAAGAGAATATTCTCTACAAGCTCCACTACAAATAGCTATAGTAGTATAGATCACGAGAAGAGATATAAGTATATAGGTCCTAAAGGCATAATTAGCTTAAGGTATCTAGTTAACATATTACCAAGAGAAACATTTAGCAATATAAAAGATATAATCAATAATAGCTTTATGCAATTTCTCTTCACCAGATACATTCCCCTATCACTAATGACCTCAGCTAGAAGTCTTAATGAGATTAGAGAATTAATTGAAAATGAATATGGAGTTAGAATAGAATTGGATAAGATAAAGAAGATGATAGTGTATCTTGAGAAACTCGGTCTAATTACAGCTACATAACTCCCTACAGCCTTTAGATGACCCCTACAGTCTTGACGAGTTCAAGGCTTCTATACCCATAGCTGCTTTGCATATAGATCTAACAAAATATTGATAGGAATGCAAGTTAGTTATAATTAAAGTATGCTACAGATGGGACAATTGGGATCTCTTTTTATGGCTATAATCTTGAAGTCCATTGTATATAAATCAACTATCAAAAGTCTTCCAATTAGAGGTTCGCCGATACCCAAGATCACCTTTATAGCTTCTGCAGCTTCCAAGACCCCTAGCACTCCTGGGGTAACTCCTATTACAGGTATTTTCTCTCTAGATCTTGCTTTTCTAATTAAACAATAGAGGCATGGTCCCTTTCCTGGAAATATTGTTGTTATTTGTCCATACCATCCCTCTATACCAGCATGTACAAATGGTTTTCTATATTTAACACAGAGTTTATTTAGAATAAAACGAGGTTCCCAGCTATCTAGCGCATCAATAGCTATATCAACCTTTTTAATAAGCTCTTCACCTAGTTCATATGTGAAGGTATCTTCAAGACATTCAATATTAATCTCAGGATTTAATTTCCTAAGCTTCTCACATGCTATTTTAGCCTTAGGTTTACCCAAATCTTCTTCACTATAGAGTATCTGTCTATTCAGATTACTAAGCTCCACAATCCCATTGTCAATCAGGATTATATTGCCAATTCCAGCAACAGCTAAGTAGTTTAGAGCTGCTGATCCCAGACCCCCAGCACCAACAACTAAAATCCTTGAATCTTTTAAACGTTTTTGATTCTCAACTCCTAACAATATTATCTGTCTATCATATCTCTCCATAGATCTAGAATCCATCATCCTTCTACACCAGCCAAAGATATTAGGTACTATATAAAGTCATCTATTATTGAGATATTTATAGCTCTAACATTCATTATAACTTATATAATGATTTTCCTATAAAATTATTTAAGCAGATTGGGATTCCAACCATGTATTTAGTGGGAACACTTGAAATTGTTTTTAACAGACCATTAACATCTGAGGAAAATATAGTTCAATACATAGCTCAACTTATAGAATTCTTAAATAATGATTATCTAAAGAGAGGTGCGAGAGACCCTAAAGAAGCAGCAACAATAAAAAACTATAGAATAGATGAATCAAAAATTGTGCTTGAGATTGAGACTGGGGTAAAGGTGAGACTTGATGAAGCTTCTCTAAGGATAAGGAATGTATTGGCATCAAATTTAGGACGAAAATATAGGCTTGGTATACGTAGCTTATTGTTAAGAAATCCTAAGGTGATTATTGATGGAAGAACAGATGTATCAATTAGAATACCCATAGTTAAGAATATTATTCAAAATGAAAATAGTACTGTTATAGAGCTAGTAGATCTTGATGAATCTGATATAAAGAAGCCTTTATTTTTAAGATTTCTAAGGCTATTGGAAGAAAAAGAACAGAGGTTAAAATGGGGTGGAAAAGCAGAACACTGGTCGCTTCTAAAATCAAGTGGGATAAAGATATCATCACCAATCAATGTTGATCCAAATAAAGTACTTGAAGATATAGGATGGATAAAGAGAATGTCCATAGGACAATGGCTCTATACGCCACCCCTTACCCATCTACTAAATGCTCTTAAGAAGTTGTTTATTGATGAGGTTCTAAAGCCCCTAGGTTTTGAAGAAGCTATATTTCCTAAGATGTACCCCCTTGAAGTAGGTATAAAGACAGGGCATCTTAAAGGTGTAATAAATTCAATGATATTTGCTTCATTGCCAAAGAGCTTTAATATTTCAGAATTTGAGGATCTTATAGACTATATATATGTAATGGATGAAGTCTCTCCTGAGGATCTCCAAAAATATCTGAAACCTCCATCATACTTTCTCTGCTTTGCACAATGTGAACCTTTCTATTGGTTTTTCGAAAATGAAATACTAGATGATGAATCTCTTCCAATTAAATGGTACGACCATAGTGGACCTTCCTATAGATGGGAATCTGGAGGAATACATGGTATTGAAAGAGTAATAGAATTTCATAGAATTGAAGTTGTCTGGCTTGGAAAACCTGAACAAGTCATAGAAATAAGAAATGAATTGCTTAACAAATATGAGTATTTTATGGATAAAGTTCTAGACTTAGAATGGAGAATGGCATGGGTAACACCATGGTATTATGAACAGACAGGGATCACACAAAAAGTAGAGATGGATATAGATAGACCTGGCACAATAGATTTTGAGGCATGGTTACCGTATAGAGGACCTAGAGACGATAATAAGAATTGGTTAGAAATAGGTAATATTTCCATCCATGGAACTAAGTTTACAGAGTCTTTTAGAATTAAGCATAATAGAGGAGAAATACTATGGACAGGATGTTCCGGTTTCGGATCAGAAAGATGGTTAATAGCGCTATTAGCACAAAAGGGTCTTAATCCAGAGAACTGGCCTAAGAAATTCTTTGAGTATGTAAGTGCATCGCCATTTCCACGTTCAATTAGGACTGTTACCTATCCAAAGACAAACGAAGGTAAAGAATTGCTTAATAAGATCATTAGTGCATTTAGGTGGTAACAATGGGTATCCTAGTTAATGAAGCTCGTAAAAAACCTCTTTTACAAGTAGCACTAGATTTTACAGATTTAGATACTGCCACTAATGTTGCTCTAAGTGTAGCAAAAGCAGGAGTGGATATAATTGAGATTGGTACACCATTAATTAAATGCTGTGGTCTTAATTCCATTAGGAGGATAAAGAGCGTCGTCAATGCTAATATATTCTTGGCAGATTTAAAAACGGTTGATGCATATGATTACGAATTCCAGCCCTATATATCAAATGGAGCAAATGCTGTTACAATGCTAGGTGTAGTCGATGATGATATTATAAACGATGCTGTTAATTTGTGTAAGAGATTGGGGGCAGATCTAGTTGTAGATTTAATCTATGTTCAAAATCCTGTTAGAAGAGCTTTGAGACTTGCTGAAATAGGTGTAGAAGTAGTATCGCTCCATGTCGGTGTAGATGTACAGAAAAAACGTGGTGTTACAGCTAAGGAACTATTAAAAGAGATTGAAGAAATATCTTCAAGTGATGTCATAGTATCTGTAGCAGGAGGTATAAAACCCTCTGAAATTAGCCAATTCATTGAATATGGAGCAAAAATAATTGTTATAGGTTCAGCAATAACCAAGAGCCCAGATCCATATAAATCATCATTAGAAGCCATTAACATATTAAATAAATATAGAACGTGAGATCTTTGAATAAATTAATTTTAGTTTTATTATCGAAAACCTTAATAACAGTGTTAAAGAATTTAGCTTAAGGTAGAACCTATGAGTAGCGAGGATGTTAAGAAGAAGATAATAGATTTGCTAAAGACTGTTTACGATCCAGAGATACCTATAAACATATATGACCTTGGACTTGTATATAATATAGAGGTAGAGGGTAATACAATAAACGTGACCTTAGGTTTAACAACCCCATTCTGTCCTATGGCCTTCATGGTTGTACAACAAGCAGAACATATCTTAAAACAATCATTTCCTGATAAAGAGATAAAGGTTAATCTAGACTTAGAAAGAATTTGGAATCCCCAGATGATGACTGAAGAAGGTAGAAGGCTTTTCAAGATACTCTATGGTTATGATCCCGCCGAAAAAACTGCTTAGCTAAATCTATACTATTGATCATTAGCAACCGAAATAGTTTTTATTCTGGATATTTAATATATAGCTTAAGGGATAAGATCATGACATATGAAAGACTTGTCACAGGAGCTACTGCTGTAGGAATCAAGGTTAATGATGGTGTTGTTGTAGCTGCAGAAAAGAGGATAAGCTATGGTGGATATATTGTTAGTAGAGCAGGTAAGAAAGTATTTAGAATAGCTGATCATATGGTAATTGCTGCTGCAGGACTATTTGCAGATATGCAATCGTTAAGTAGGATAATAAGTGCTGAGATAATGTATAGAGAGCTATTATCATCATCTAAGATGAGAGTAAGAGCTGCGGCAAAACTTCTCTCAGCTATTCTATATAGCTATAAGCTTATGCCATTTCTATCAGAAATAATATTTGCAGGATTTGATGAAGAGGGATACCATCTCTATGTGCTAGACCCTGTAGGCTCTATAATAGAGGATGACTATGCCGCTATAGGAACTGGTGCAAGTATAGCGATAGGTGTTATAGAATCTGAATACAAAAATACTTTAACTATAGACCAGGCCACAGAATTAGCAATAAAATCTGTTAAAGCTGCTATATCTAGAGATGCTGTTTCTGGTGATGGAATAGATATAGCTGTTGTAACAAATAATGGTATTAATGAGAGAAGTATCTTATTATAGTGTATAACAGATGCATATGATATTTGACATAGAGAGAGCTAAGAGAGCTCAAATAGAGTTAAGCAAACGTGTAGTTATTGAAGAAATAGATTTGAATAGAGTTGACATAATAGCAGGACTTGATGTTAGTTATAGAGGTAATATAGGTGTAGCTACAGCTATAGCATATAATATAAAGAAAATGAAAGAAGAATGTAGCGTTAGTGTGGGAGGAAAGGTTGAGATACCATATATACCTGGATTATTAGCTTTTAGAGAAGCTCCACTAATGATAAAAGCATTAATTAAACTAAAGGAAGAGTGTATAGAGCCTGATATACTTATGGTTAATGGGCATGGCATTGCACATCCAAGAAGACTTGGAATAGCATCACATCTTGGTGTTGTAATGGATATGCCTTCAATAGGTATCGCAAAATCGTTTCTATATGGCTATATAGATTTTATAGATGGTAGTAAGGTTATTATTGTTGATGGAAGAATTGTTGGATATGTTGTTAAAAAGAATAGAAATGAAATCTATGTTTCTGCCGGACATAAAATAGCTCCACACCAAGCATTAAAGATATCGCTAGAAACATGGCTAGATAACCATAGATTTCCAGAACCTATATATCTAGCTGATATGATATCGCGAAAAATGCTTAAGGATAATCTTTTAAAATATAAATAGGTTAGCAACATATAATTTCTCCTATATCTTCTGATGCTCTATAACCTTTAGTGGAATTGATTATATCCTTAATACTACTACTTCTAAGAACATTTAAAAATGCCTTAACAACGCCCTTCGATTTGTAAGAATCTTTAGAAACTATAAAGTCATAGCTTTCCCATGATAATGGTATATAGTTTAGGTTATAGATTATAGCTGCATACTCTATACATACACCAATATCAGCTCTACCCTGGGCAATTGCTGCTGCTACACCACTGTGTGTAGATACTTCATATCTATAACCATTTATTCTCCTAACAAGATCACTAAAAGATACACCAAGCTTTTCTGCTAATTTTCTAAGGATATAGTCTATATATGCTCTTGTACCAGATCCTCTATTCCTATTAACAAACCTTATGTCCTTTCTCAAGATATCTTCAAACGATGTTATATTCTTAGGATTGCCAGGTCTAAACGCTAAGACAAGCCTTCTTTCATACCCCCTAACCAAAAATGCTTTTTCTCTAAGAACCTCATCCTTTTTGAAGAGAGGTATATTATATAAACCCTCTGTTTCATCAAATATGTGTATAGGTGCAATATCTATATAACCCTTCTTGATAAGCTCAACACCGTTATATGAACCTATGCTGATAACCCTAAATCTATTGAGTAGGCCAGATCTATTTAATATCTCGTTTAAAAGAATATCGTGACTCCCCATAATAATGCCTTCTATAGCTCTATTACTCAGAGGTAGAACATCTATATACTCTCCCTCATCAATAACATCTCTATTCTCTGGAAGAAGTGCTATTCCATCAGCTTTTATTAAAACTGATATGTTTCCAGATGAATATGAAAATGGTATAGCATATACCTCACCAGCAACTTTATTTAGAACTACAGGTACAAACCATTTTCTACCTATATCCTTTCTAATCTTGTTACCTATCTTCGCTTTTACGAATATGTTTTGATCTGAAGAACCCATAATTTTCTTGATAATTGGGATAAGTAGCAGTAGAGCGTTACTAACAGCTGAAAAGGGAAAACCTGGAAGACCTATTAAGAGTTTTCCATTATTAGAAACAGCTATCACTGTAGGCTTACCAGGCTTTAGCTTAAGTCCATGAACAACAATCCTTCCAACCCTACTAAAAACTCTGTAAACAACATCCTCTAGACCAGCCGAAGTTCCTCCAGATGTCACAACAATATCATACTCCTTTAGTGCATCGACTATAACCTTGTAGAGCTCCTCCTCATCGTCTTTAACAATACCATAGAATTTCACATCTATGTTCAGCATCTTTAGAAGAGATGTAATGAGATATCCATTAGAATCATAGATCTTTCCAATATCAAGACTTTTACCAGGTTCTATAAGTTCATTGCCTGTGGATATAACAAAGACCTTTGGAGACTTGAAAACCTTTACTCTTCTTATTCCTAGAGCAGCTAGAACAGCTATTTCACTATATGTTAAGGTTGTTCCCCTTGGAATAACAAGCTCCCCTATAGCAATATCACTTCCAGCATATGCAATATTCTCACCTGCATATACAGATCTATAGACCACTACTTTCCTATTATCTATCCGCTCTGTATATTCCTCCATTACTACTCCCTCAACACCTCTGGGGATCATAGCTCCTGTAGCTATCTCAACAGCTTCACCTAGATCTATAGCTATAGATGGTGATTCTCCTACCTTTACACTTCCCTTAACAGTCAATTCTATTGGATTAAGTTCATCAGCACCCTCTACACTTTTCACCATTACGCCATATCCATCAACCTCAGATCTATCAAAAGGCGGATAGTCTATGGGTGCATAGATGTCTTCAGCAAGTATACGTCCATACGACTCCAACAGATCTACCTCATCTATATCAATGGGTTTAAGAATACCTTCAGATTCCAATATATGTATGGCTTCTTCAAGCGATACAAGTCTGTGAAAAATTCTTCTATCTACAGCATTTGGATCCATACATAGTCACCTTTCTCAAATCCCTCGACATTTGATGGTATCTCAAGAAATCCGTTTGCTTTAGCTAAAGAGCTTAGTATACCTGAGCCTCGAAGCATTATTGGTTCCACACATAGCTCCTCACCACATCTATATACCTTCACCCTCACAAATGTGTTATAGCCAATAACACCTGTAACACGTTTTAAAAGCTTTGCTCTTATCTCCAAAGGCTCTATACCCTTTATACCAAGGTATCTAGATATAAATGTAAGTACAAGTATCTTTACCCCTATATATGCAGCAACAGGAAATCCAGATAACATGAATATTGGTTTTCCATTGTATATAGCAATAGATGTTGGTCTTCCAGGCCTCATCGCAATACCTTGTACAATAATTTCTGCACCTATAGATCTAACACCTCTATGTGTAACATCATGTCCTCCAGGCCCTGTACCACCTGTAGTTATGACAATCTCATTTTCATCTAATGCTCTAAGCAAAACTTTGCTAATCATATTTATGTCATCTGGATAGATTCCATACCATCTAGGTTTTATGAAACGATATTCACTTAAGGTAGCTAGAACAAGCTTGGATGTGGAATCAAGAATATAGCCTTTTTCATAAGCCTCTATACCAGCATCAGAATCTCTGACCTCACTACCTGTAGTGATAACTCCTATATTCAGCTCTCTATATACCTTAATGCTATTTCTACCTATTGTGGATAGCATTGCGATGTGCCAAGGTCTAACAATAACACCCTTCTCAATCAATATCTCTCCAATCTTAAAATCCTCACCAGCTATAGAGATATTGGCATATCTGGGGACACTACGCATAACATATATGGAGTTACCAGCAACATAGACATCCTCAAGCATTACAACAGCATCGAAAGGCTCAGGAATCTTCTCACCTGTATGAATCTCTACTGCATCATTACATGTATATTCTCCCTCCATTTTTCCTCTAAGTCTCAGTGGAATTGGGTTAGCAGGACTTGCAGATGTAATACTATCACTACAGATAGCATATCCATCAACAGCGCTTCTATTGAATGGAGGGAAATTTATCGGTGATACAACATCCTCCGCAGCAATTCTACCTAATGCATTTATTAAACCTATTTCTACAATGTCTAAGGAAAATTTCGATGCTTTGACAACTTGTGCTATAGCCTTATCGATAGGCTCATACACCCTATTTATATGGCTTACAATATCCACATCTAATACACCATTAACAATTATTAATTGTTCTAGACACTTATATTGTTAGCGGCATTGAATTTATGATGAGTTAGCTGAGCTCTGAATGGTGATGTACCCGGTATTACTGAACACCTATTCTACAGCACTTTGTGTTGATAGGGCACTCGCTGCATCTAGGGTTTCTAGCTTTACAAATCATGCGTCCATGAGCAATTAACGATATGTGTAAACTAAGCAATTCCTCTGGATTATGTTCTACTACACCAAGGATGAATTTTCTTATATCTTCATAACCCATATCCTCATGAACAATACCAAGTCTCTTCAGCACTCTCATAATATGTGTATCTATTGGGAATGTAGGTTTTTTATATATCATTAATAGAAATACATCTGCAGTTTTATAGCCAATACCATATATAGATAGCAAGGCTTTTCTAGCATCATCTACACTAAGATTTTTTAGATCATTGAAAAACTTAGGATTTTCCTTAATATGTCTAGAGAGTTCCAACAAACTTTGCAATCTTCTATTAGCAAGACCAGCAACATTTATCGCATTGATAATAACTGAAGGATCTATAGATAAAATCCTATCCGGCGTTATGACGTCATCAAGAACATTTTTCAGTCTTAATAATGCTCTATATGCATTTCTATCACTTGTATTCTGAGACAATATTATCCCAACTAGAACCTCAAATGGCTCTGCACCCTCTGCTACAAGTTTGAGGGCGACGAAATCATCTATCTTAATACTGTCTCTGTAATATATTTTGATCTGTTCAAATATATTCACAATATCTTCTCTGTTCCATACGCATGTTTTCTTCATAGACATTTTTACCCTAGGTTCTATACACATTGTTGTGTTAAGTAATAAGTAGTGAATAACCTAGGTTATTAGTTATGCCAACCTATGTATTTGATATAGATGGTGTGATATTCGATGTTTCAAAAAGACTCGAGATAGCAAAACAGTGTTCTCGTGGAGATGAGAGAGAGTTTTGGAGGTATTTCTTCCAAGAGGAGCTTCTGATATATGATATTCCTAGAAGAATAGGTATAGAGTTATTGATGGATAGACTAGATAGAGGTAGAGTTGTAATAGTAACAGGACGCCCAAATAGGTTACGCAGAGCTACACTTGATCAACTATCTTCTGCTGGAATTCCTGTAAATAGAATTAGTGAGATATATATGAGGAGAGATAATGACTATAGAAAGGGGTATATAGTAAAGGAAGAGATAATCAAGTACTTGTTATCAAGGGGTATGGACATAGAAGAGATACATGATGACGATGAAATATTTTTAAAGAGGATAAAGACTCTTCTAAGTTGTAAGCTTTATCTACATAGGGATTCAGAGGTTATAGAACTGTTCCCCTATTCGAAGAGGTTATAGTGTATGGATATAAGCATAGTGCTGCCAACATATAAAGAAGCAGAAAACATAGCTCTCGTAGTTAGCGAAATTAGGAAATCTGTTAGTGAGGCTGGTTATGAGATCGTTGTTGTCGATGACAATAGTCCTGATGGAACATGGCTTTACGCAGTTAATCTCATTGGGGATAATGATATTGTTATACGTAGAATTAACATCAAGGGTCTATCCACAGCTATTCTAGATGGAATAATATTTTCGTTGAAGGAATATGTAGTTGTTATGGATGCAGATCTTCAGCATCCCCCACAATACATTAACAATATGGTTAAAGTTGTTGAAAATGGTGATATAGATGTTGTTATTGGTTCTAGGTATATGATAGGAGGTGGTATTGAGGGATGGACAAAATCAAGAATTATAATATCAAAGGGTGCTACACTTATAGCAAAACTGATGCTTCCCTCAACCAGGGGCCTCACAGATCCAATGTCAGGCTTCTTTATGGTAAAGAGGGAAAAGGTTGTTGCTAACAGAGAGAGGCTGAATCCAAGAGGCTATAAAATACTTCTAGAGATCCTCGAGAAATGTCAGCCTCTGAATGTTAGTGAAACACCATATGTATTTAGATCTAGGGTATATGGGAAAAGCAAACTTGGTGCAAAGACGATCATAGACTACATTCTACATGTGCTTAAACTCAGTGGTTGGAGACCAGTGAAATTCGGTGTTGTTGGGGCTCTTGGAATGCTGGTTAACCTTGGTGTAATAGAGTTTCTGAGAAGGACATATTCGTATCTTGTCCAGAGATATTTTGTTGTAGGGAGTCTACTGGCGATAGAAATAAGCACCCTGTTCAATTTCACACTACATGAGCTTTGGACTTTTAGAGATAGAAGAGGAGGCAATATGTTTATACGCCTATTGCTATTCCATACAACAATACTTCCAAGTATCCTCTCACAATTTATAGCATCAAATATCCTATTCTATGCATTCTCCATAGACCCACTGATATCTCAGTTCATAGGAATTCTAATAGGTTTTCCCATAAACTATATATTAAGTGAGCTGGGTATATGGAGAAAAAGGAGTTTTGAATAGAGGTCTAGGCTTTACACATCTGTGGATAGATTTGCTTCAACATTTTTTCACATTCTTCGAGATCCTTTATCGTGTCTATAGATTTCCAAAGTACATCTCTGTATATCCATGCCCTCAACACCCTTTGGTTTGCTAGTTTTGGAAATGCTGTTGTCTCTATATCGCCTTTCTCTGGGAGGTACTCAAATATTTTGGGCTTCATAGCATATACGCCAGCGTTAATTGTATAGTCAAGTGTTGGTTTCTCGAGAAATTCTCTTACATACCCATCTTCAACTTTTACTATTCCATAGGGACTCTTCATGTATACCAAGGCTATGCCGGCCACACTCTGTTTATCGTTTAGTACATCATTTATAAGTGGTCTGGGATCTATATCTGTAACAATATCTCCATTCACAACTAGGAATATCTCCTCATTTCTAAGAATGCTTTCTGCATTCTTTATAGCTCCTCCTGTCCCAAGAGGTTCATCCTCAACAACATAACTTACATTGACGCCAAACCTATGTCCACTACCCAAATACTCTATTATCTTCTCCTTAGCATATCCAAGCAAAACAACGAAATCTCGAATTCCATAGCTCTTAAGCCACTCAATTTGTATTTCTATTATCGGTTTCCCACATACTTCAACCATAGCCTTAGGTCTATCTTCTGTTAAAGGCCTTAGCCTTTTCCCATAACCTCCAGCAAGTATTGCTACCTTCATCTAGATCCCGAGAAATATTTTGTATATAAGGATTTAAGAGAGTATGTGATAAGAAACCTTATGAGATGAGCGACGCTGGGTTGTCTGAAGGGTGATGAGTTCATGGACCAAGCGATAAACGTTAAAAATAACTCTTCCTCTAGAGATATATGCTATATATGTAAAAGGGTTGTGGAGCCTACAGACAACGTTGTTGAGTGTTCCATATGTAGTGTAAAGATGCATAAGAGGTGTGTTGATGAAGAAATTCTATCAGATGCTGAGGGGGCTATAATGTGTCCCTATGACTCAGCTTTAGCTGCACTTGACTGGTTTGATTCTATAATATCGACATATTCATCTAGTTTTACGGATGAGCAGAGAGAGGAGATTGTTGAGAGACTTAAAAACTATATTAATATGCTTACCTCAAAATAGTAGCACTACTATTTTATGTGAGTGGTCTTAGAATACCATCAAACATTTCGAAACGTCTATATGTATATTCAAGTGTTCTAGGATCATGCGAAACAATAACTATAGATGTATTGAAGTCTCTACTTATCTTGACAAATAACTCCAATACCTTCTTAGCATTCTCCCAATCCAGATTAGATGCAGGTTCATCGGCTAGGAGAAGCGAGGGTGTTATTGTTAATGCTCTAGCAATAGCAACCCTCTGTTTTTCACCACCGCTAAGGTATTTAACACGAATACTCTCTTTACCTCTCAAACCCATATAGTCAATTAATTCCATTATCCTAATATGGCGCTCCCTCTTCTCCAGTCCAAGCAACATCAGAGGTAGCTCTATATTCTCATAAACTGTAAAATCCTCTATAAGGCCATAGTCCTGAGGAATATAGCTAACAATGTTTGTTCTAATCATAGCAAGTCCATCTTCGCTCAACAGATTTAGATTGTATCCCTCTATAATAACCTCGCCCTGGTCAGGCTTCTCAAGACCTGCCATAATCTTTAGCAATGTTGATTTACCGGAACCGCTAGGGCCATGAATCCCTATGATCTCTCCCCTTCTAACCTCTAGATTAACATTCTTTAGAACAGCTACACTTGTATTGCCAATGATATAATACTTCCATAGGTTTCTAACAATGGCAACGATATTGCTCATAATCCTTTACCTCTTCACCATTAATATTGATGATATGTAGAGTGTAGATAATAAAACAAGTACTGCTACTACAAATAACCAGGTTCTTGGTATATATATTGTTAATGGTATGAATAGAAGTATTGTTCTAGGTATTCCAAAGAACATGATATATATTCTCACCTCAGATTGTTTAACACCTATAATCATTAACACATTTTTGTATTGCTCTAATGATTTTCTATCAGATAGAAACGATGCTATAAGGCTTATCGCAAGTAGTATAATCATAGCTATATAGATATCTAGATATCTATAGAGGTATATATAAATCGAGAGAACAATTGAAAGTATCAATACATATTTATATCCAGGGCAAATAAGTGAGAACTTCAGTGTTTTCACTATGAACTCTCTGTGCATGTCCTCAAAACACCATACATCTTTGATAAGACTAGTTGTGTTAAACCTTGTGTAACTCTTCCGGATAGCTCTTCCAGACTCCATACATCAACTATGGTATTAAGGTTTGTTGTACTGTTAAATCTTCTAATATATATCTCTATAGATGCTAGTGTCGCTATAGCCCGTCTATAGAGAAGTTCTATCCTAATTATATTAACACCCTTCTCTTCTATCAATTCGACTTCTCCTAGATCAAAGAACTCATCGCTTTCAAGATTTGTAACAATACATTTCTTCAGAGATGTGAGATCTATGGAAGATGTGGTTATATAGCTTAGTGTAGCTTCACTATATCCTTTCCCAATCCTCTCCAGTTTTGGTATAGCAACATAGAAAAACAGAGCTATGTTACCTATAGACATCATTATATATGACAAAATACTCAAAGTGTTTACAATTCCCAACGATACTAAAACAGTTATTGGAATACCCCAGAATGCAAAGAATATCACTAAACCTGCAATAAATGAAGCGCTATAAAACTCTGAGGTTATTCCAATGGTAATAAGCTTTCTACCTATATCAACAAACTTCTCTATGAGCGCACCAGATACAGAAAGGCTTATGATGATTGAGCTTAGGATCATGATACTTATTCCAATAACTGTTATGGGGCTTGGTATAACGTTATTGCTATATACATATCCATGGTTATTTAACCTCAGTATAACTGTATCAAATAGCCCTAGATATTTTTTAGCATCTTCATATATATTCGATATATTGAGATGAGATAGGGCAATGATCTTGACAGAACAACTATTTCTACAGAGACTCTCAACCCTATCTATGGGTATACTAGCTATGGTTATCATGGAGGCATTTTCTATTTTTAGTATTGTTCCACCCATACTTCCAATAGAGTGAACCAGAGGGATGCTCGGGGCTATAGCAATATCTGTTACATATCCAATATCGCTATATACAATTTTAAACGTATTGTTGTTTATATATACAGAACTGGTATTCAAATAAATGTTTTTATTGAGTATCATCATATATTCTCCATTTTGAAGCAATTTACATGTTCTTTCAATCCAATCACTATTGATTTGTGAAGAATAGGGGTTGCAGTATAATACTAAGGGGTATAACATTATACTTGTATTTCGAAGTGTTATAGGTTCATAGAGTTGAACAACTATAAGGAGAGGCGATGTATTGAAAATGTTTCTGATGTTGTAAATAGCGTTGATATTGTTTGCAATACCGATAAAATTATATGAATTGGTATATCCAGACATATCTATAGTGGTAGATGTATACATATAGGATGTGATTAACGAAGACATTATAGCCATGATACATAGGGAAACAGCTACAAGCATAGCTTCAATGCTTGTAATCATTTTTCTTAATATCAATGCTATTATTTTTGTTGCTGGAGAGACTGTTTTTGGCTGTTCTATGTACTCTTCCTCAACACTACCTTCAGCTCTCCATAGATAAATCATTACTGTAATATAGAACATTACTGCAATAGCTGTTGTAATCAATAATACTATAGCCATTTGCTCACCTAGAACCAAGAATTAGCATGGCCACAACATTTGTTGCTATTGCTATACCTGTACCTATGATGAAAAATGTTGTCATAGCTATGATTTTCTCATGCATTTCTACACCAAGTTTTACGATAATAGATTTTACAGCATATATCACTAATGCAAGAATACCTATATCTGGGGGAAACATTATTCCTACTAAGAATGGAAATATACTTAGATCCAAATAGCGTGAAGATATTATTACAAGTATCCCTACTACAATGCCTATGGAGATTGTATAAATGGAACTTATATCTAGTTTTCCATTACATATAGAGGCTATGAATGCAATTGTTGGAATCCATCTAGTTAGAGGCATTGTAGGAGAGTTGAATCCATAAGCATAAACTAATATGTTTCCAAATATGTAAGAAGCTAAGCTTCCAAAAAATATGCCTAAGCCCATCACCTTTACAATAGATAGCGAATCAATACCAAAGAATCTTGCAACTCTTATCATATTCATAGCTGAAGCCCCTACAACTTGTGGCATGGGTATACCTGTATATGGATCCAAAGCAGCATAGTAACCAATATCTCTGACACCTAGGAAATACATTAGAAATGTGACCATAGGTAGAAGCGCCTGGGAGCCTGTACCAGTTTCACCTACAACTCTCATATTAACAAGAATTAGAACAATGTGTATAACAGGTATTAACATGAAGAGTATGATAATTGTTGCAAGACCTGGCTGTATTGTTGATATAGCAAATGCTATAGGGAGTAATAGAATTATGAGACCTAGACTGAAAATAAATATTGTTTTCTCCATGGTTAGACCCAAAATAAGTCTAAAACTAGTTGAGAGAACCCTCCAAAGTTTTAGTATATAGTAGAGAAGAGCAACAAAGATAACACCAATGTTTATACCAATAACAATAGGTGTTATAGAGAAAAGAGCATCATCGTAATTTAGAGTTGGACTAACAGGAATTCTGAATAGCACCATAGAAAGGGGTACTAGGAGTGCATAGGTTATAATTGAACTCATTGACAAGGATCTTAATGTTCGTAGTGGCATAAGCATAAAGATTCCTATTAGTATTGGCCAAAACGATAAAGCTAAAACCGAGCCTGGGAGAAATGAGGAGCTTATTGGCGTTAGATCTATCTGTGGAGAATATATGAGAGACAAAAACTGTAGGAAGAAACCCAGAGATAGAGCAACTATATAGCTACGATTTATAGCAATCCCCCTAAAGGTTTTTATAAATAATGTAGAAGCTATGCTCAAGGGATATCGGAGCCTCTCTTTATCTAGAAAATGACTTCTTAATGTATATGCTATTAGAATTCCGCTAAAAGATATGATTGATAATGATATATATGTTGACATAGGTTTTAAATCCAATATACCTCTTCCACTATATAGCTCTTGAGGTATATGTACATCTAGGCCAAATGCCTTTAGACGTTGTGAGGCATAGTCTAGAAATCCATAGGTTATATACATACCTGATGCTAATGTTGTTGTGAGATCCATACTATATGCTAGAGCGAGAGACAGTACTACATCTCTATCACTAGGTTTTATACCAAGTAAACGATAGGCGGCAATGATCAGTATGGGTATTGATATCAGCGATATTTCAGCTGTTGTATAGCCAGAGATGGCATAGCTATAGCTATCAATAAAACACATTAGAGTTCCTATCAAAAAACCTATGAATATAGCATATCTCATATAGATTCCTTTAGGAGTAGTACTATCTTAGAGCTATCTGGGCATACTAATTAATAAACCTATTATGTAGACATAATCTATAGTTTAATATGAATTATTTGGGGATCTTGAATGTTTGGAGAAAATATAGATAGGGAGAGTGCAATAAAACGTGCGGCGGATCTACTTAGGAGTGGGGCTACGCTACTAGCTGAAACATGTCCTGTATGTGGTTCACCGCTTTTAAGATTGGTTAGTGGAGAAGTTGTATGTCCAATTCATGGAAGGGTGATGATAGCTAAAACTGAAAGTGATATTGCAGAAGCAAGTATTCTTAGCGTTTTAACTGAGTTAGAGAAAAATATCTCATCATTATTACTAAATTATAATAGACGTATACAAAAGAATGAAGTGGGATTTGAAGATGCTAGAGATCTTGTCTATTGGCTTGATGCTATAGAAAGAATTGAGAAAATAAAGAGATTAATACAGCATCCAACACAGAAAAAATCTTCAAAATCTACTCCATCAAAACAGAAATAGCTATTACATCAACATATACATATCGAAATACCATTAGATGTAGATGTAATTTTAATATATGAGCCAGTTTCTATGTGTTCAAGGATCCCATCTGGAATATTATATACGATAGGTATTTTACAGAGTACAGCACCAGCCAATACGACTGGATCAGGTTTACCCATTATAATAGCTTTAGGTGCTATTCCTTTTTTATAGAGAGAATATATTATGTAAGTCCCAACAGTACTCCCTCTAAAACGTTTAACAACTAAGATATGATCCTTTATAAAACTTCCCTTAGCCCCACTCTCCTCAGATACTATAAGGCCAGTATCTTTATCAATATCACCTAAGAAAGATAGAACATTAATTTTTATGACCTTACCCTCAATTTCTTTTCCTATCATTTTAGCGTCTACAACATTTATACAACGTTCACAAGACATGTCTTTATACCTCCTAGCTTTGGAATATAGTGAAAGGCCTTGCCATGAAGTGTAGCTAGGCTATGTAAGTTAAGTTCCTTAAGATTTGAAACCACAGGGCATGCACCCTTAAGAAATACAATTTCAATTCCTCTCTTTCTAAATTCCTCGGCTATCAATATTATATCTTCGCTATTTTGTGGTAATGCTACAAATATCTTTTCTATCCCTAAACTTTTTGCTTTCAAAAATATTCTATTAGATATATGTCTTAATTCATCAACTGTTATATGAGGACATCCAATAAATAGAGTATTACTACAAATGCTTTCTGAGAATTTTTTTGCTTCTGCTAAATCTATTGTAATACGTTCTAATCCTCCTTTTATCATAATCTTATCGAACTTAGGGGTTATACCTTCTATTATAGCCATTGGAGAATCTGATGTTGATGCAATTGAAGCTAATAGATTTCTTATTATAATATCACGATAAACATCATCCTCTACATTCATATTCATTTCTATATATGGAATGCCTTTTGTTATATTTCCTATATATAGTCCTATAATACTTGCTTCAAATATATTGCCTATAGGAAAATCTATCTTGATTATTTCTGTTGGTAATCTATTTTCATCAATATGCATTCCACTATAATATGTTTTACCGATGATTGATGCCATTAACGCTACAATACCTCCCTCTCTATTAGTTTTTGCACCTAAAATGGAATTTGCATATATGACAGCGCTAGATTCTGCCCAAGCCAAATGCTCATTTATCTTTGGTCTTCTAATCTTGTATGGTATACATGTAAAACTCTTATCATCTACGCCAAGAGATTTCAAGAGCTCGATAATTTTGTATTGCTTTACAACAATATCCCTGCCATACACATTTGTAAAAGGGTCTAAAATTGCAATAGAGCTTGGATTAGCTGTAGTATATACAGCAGCTTTAGCCCCCTTTGAAACTAGATCATTAAGAAATTCTAATCCTTCATCACCTATATTAAAATATGATATACCTGAGATATGGGCATGTGAGATGTCTATCAGCTTCTCTGCCCCTAAAGCCTCTCCTATATGAACTATTACTTCTATAGCTATCCTAACAGCTTCTCCATATTCACCTCTGAGCATTCTTTCTTCATATTTATTGAGATACATAATACCTCATCTTTAAGTTTTAACATATTTATAATCAGCTTTGTTACTACCTAGTGGTATTGTTAGATCTAGACCTATTTTATCACATGTACCATTACTTGAACTTGGATCTAATGTTGAACATCTAGCTCTCTCTATCATTATTATGCTATCTCTACCTCTAAAACGTGTTGCAATAGACCATAGAATCATGTTTTCTGAATCAATATCAATATCGCTATCTACAGCAATAACCATTTTAGCACTAGGATGTGCTGAAAATGCTGCCATAATAGCAGTCTTAACATCTCCATCATGAATCTTATCTATAGCTATGGCTATAATAAGCCAAGAACCACTTGATTCTAAAAGCCTCACCTTATGAACTTTAGGCACAGTTCTACTTACATAATCATATATAACCGCCTCTCTATAGAAACTCTGTAAAAGTTTATGCTCTTTTCCGGCTGGCAATATCACATGAAATAATTCATTTGTATTTACATAAACAGCATCAACATTTATAAGAGGTTCTAACCTAGCCCTATCATAAAGATTTAAAAGATCTACAAAAGGTCCTTCTCTCACTAATTCTTTTGTAATTCTTCCCTCCAATACCATAGCTGCATTAGCAGGAACAGGAATTCCATATAGTGGTGTATATGCTATCGAAAAATCCTCTAACAAATTAGGGACAAGTTCAAGCTCAAATACTCCTAAAGGTGGTGAAGAAGATGCCATAAGCATTACAGCTGGATGAACTCCAACCACAATGGCTACGGGAGTTTCCTTACCTCTCTCTAGATACTTCTCATATATATATCTTAGGTGTCTAGGTACGATTCTTGCAACGACTTTATTTTTTGATATAAGCATTGTTCTATGTATAGAAGCATTACATATGTTATCAATACATGATATGTATATAGAAGAAGATAAGTATCTACCTCCATCACCAGGATAAAACTTTATGAAAGGCAGATATTGTAAATCAAAATCCTTGACCATTGTATATGAGTTACTAAAATCTTTTTCTCTAGGCTTTCTTGTCCTAGATGTAGAATCGAGGATCCTTTTATATGCTTCAACATCACTATCAACTTTTAGAACATATCTATATAGTCTATTCCTAGAGTTAAGAACATTTCCTACACATACATACTCGCTTTTAATCAATTTAAAAAACACTATTTTCTCCATAATATCTGCATTATACAATATTTTTGTGGGTTCTAATTCTATTCCTAGCTCTTTATCACTTATATCAAGTTTTTCATTTGATGGAACTGAATCTACGAATTCCCTTAGGGACATACATGATTACACCATAAATCATATTAACAATAGGACTTTATTGTGTATTAAAATAATTATTTAGGAGAAATTTTTAGTTTGTATTAACTAAAATAACTATTTTAGCTTAAGCCATGTTTTACAATGGGCATCTACTTATTTTCCCTTTATCTTCAAAATTCTCATCTAGTTTTATTCTACCTATAATTATTCCCTTGATATCAGATTCATATTCTGTGAATATACATAAACGTTTATTATCAATGTCTATAGAATCTATTATTCCTACTGCTACTTCTTCATATTTATCATTCACTAATGCAACAAGTATACCTTTAACCATTGACGGCTTTAAGATATATATATCATTAACATTCATATATGTTTTCAACTTTAGAATATCTTCATTAGATATATTAGCATTATCAGAGAGAAGTAGGACTAAGGAATCTTCATATCTGGATGCTACTAATGGTTTATATTTGATGACTGAAGGTATTTTTTGTAGTTCTTCATCATTTAATTCAATTCCGTTAAAGAGACAGGAATTAGATATAGAGAGTTTTCCTATATCGAAACACAGTTTCTTTGCATGTTCAAAATAAGTTTTATAGCTAACTTTTCTAAGTTCTCTTCTATCTACCCTATTCCTCTCTCTTACAACCCTAGGTCTAGGTAAACAATAAATCTTAGTAAGGGTTCCATAAAACTGTCTCTCGAATGCCTTACAGAAATTCTCATCTAAAACGACTAATGACTGTGGTTTTATACTTTTTATAAGTGTAGATTTATACTCAATTGATGATATATCTCCTAACCAGCCATCAGTATTGATAATAATTATATTACTACCCATTTTTTCTGCAATTACTACTAATTCCAATATAGATGATATTACTCTTGACATAGATATGGGGGTAGAAGGAGTTAGATACCCAATAAATCTCATAATATCTCCTTTGAATTGTCTAAGCCAAATGGATTTACGTTCAATGAATTTAAGAGCTACAAAACCTGGAGGAGCAAGATCATTTTGACCTATATCACCATCTATTAGAGCTACTTTAAGTTTTTGATCTATTGCAATATTAGAGATTAGCAAAGATAATGATGTTTTACCACTATCAGTTGCACCAATAATTACTACTCTTCCCATTCTATCAATTATTTCATATACTGCTTTCTCCCAGATATCTATAACCTCCTCTCCTTCAATAGGCTCTTCAATGCTTCCACCCTCACCTAGGATTATACTAATTACGCTATCTTCTACGGCTTTAACAGCATAACTCCTATATCTATTAATTATTATATCTTCTCCTTTTCTAATATTTACACCTAAAATTCTAATACAACCCTCATCTACAACTATTTTCGCAGGACCACATACTCTTATTATCTTATTCGACAATAATGTTATTTTAGAATAGAGAGAGCTTGCTGTCAACAAGATTAGTACCCTAAGAGCTAGCTACTCTCATGAGAGCTATGTTTATAGCTGCAATAGAATCTTTATCTAATTTCATATTATCTATAAATTGCCTTTGTTTAGAACTCTTATCTTCAGGCACAAACTCAAAGTTCACAGGATGATTCCTAAAACTTTTAATGAGGGTGTCAACAAAGGCATTGTATTTATCGGATAGAAATCTTGGAAGACCTATCCTTATGGTTTTTATATCAATACTATCAGAATATTCTATAAACATCTTCAGTATCTCAAGCACTTTTTCTTTAGATTTATAGCTATTAACTAAAACAATATCTGAATTGACAAATATTGCTATACCGATGCTATCACCAAAATCTATTCCTACTATCATATTTCTTTGTTTAGAAATATGTGATATACGCGAATATATTATGGTATTAACAATACATTTTTCTATACCAATCTCATCTACATTTAATATCAATCCATTCACATTAATTCTCCTATTCTTTATGTATTCCATACCTATACTATCTACTAACAATATTCCATGAAAGAATTTTACATTATCATTTATGCCTCTCACATTTACCCTATATTCTTCTAACATCTTCAATACTCTAACTAATTTTCTTGAATCGTAGATTGAGACCATGACATCAACTTTTTGCTTCTCAATATCTATAACCATTTCACCCCAGTACAAAGTATCATATATTCCTCAACAACCTCTAACTCAGTATTTAAATGCAGACCTTTCATCATACCTCAGATCCCGGATTCTTCCTCATCTAGTACCACATGATAAAAACTATGTAGTCAGTCTACGAATATAGTTTCTAAATGAATATTAAAACTTTTATTCACAGTTCTATAACATCAGAACATTATAATTAAATCCAAAACGAAATAAATTCAATAAACTACTTAGAATTTAGCAATAATATTTAAAAATACTTTTCAATACTAGCACATACTTAGTAAAAGAATGATATGTTGTACAATGATATCTATCCCTAGGCATGAGATCTAACAAAGTCTTATGGGATATAGGTGAAGACAATGAATGTATCACAGGACATGATCCCTCCTATTATATCTTTAGTTAATCATTCAATATTTTTAATTTCATGGAAAGGAAAATATCTATTAACGTTCTCCTCTAATGAAGATAATATAAATATTCCTTAGTGAATTATAATATGTTAACAAGATTTAGAAAACAAATAAACTTATATATAGATAGGATAGCATATATATTTCTAAAGGTAAACATAAAACCTAATACAATAACACTACTAGGATTAGTTATATCAGTTACATCAGTACCTTTAGCATATTTTAATTATCTAATTCCATTACTATTCATAATAGTATTATCAGCATTTATGGATGTTTTAGATGGTGCTGTGGCTCGGCTAAGTGCTAATGTTACTCCTTTTGGAGGAGTATTGGATTCATTTTGTGATAGAATAGAAGAACTATTTTATATAATGTCCTTAATAATTATTGGTCTACCCGTTCATCTAGGTCTAATATCATTAGCACTATCCTATCTCACAAGCTATGTACGAGCTTTAGGAGAGCTCAGAGGACTAAAAATGGAGGGAATAGGAATTGCCGAGAGAGCTGAAAGAATATTGTTAATTCTAACCTCTATACTCTTAGCTATAATACTTCAAGGGCATGAACTATTTGTATTAGGGTTGACGATACCGATTATAATATTAATACTTCTGAGCTTCGTAACAGTATTGCAGAGGATCTATTATATATATAGATCACTTAATCAAAAACATTAATAATTTATGATACTTTTTGCAAAGGTATACTCCTCTTCCTCTCCTCCTCAGATCTCACTTTAATTATACCATAGAATATAGCACAATTAATACAATAGCATTTTGTTACAGGGTACCTCATTATTATAGCACCTTTCTTTTCAAGCTCAGCTGCTAGCTGTGGATCTACAGGAGAGTACATTTTTGTTACACATACAGCTTTATCTCTAGGTATTAATGCGCCACAATTATCACAGTGAATTCTCTCTACAGATCCCTTATCCCCTTTCTTTCTACCTCTATTTTCTCTCTTCTTTGGCATATAGATTTACACCTAATATATCAACCCAAATTTCTACACAGATATATGGAGATGCCGCTTTAAAATATTTTTAGTAACGCTTAGCTATGGCCATCATGGTTTTTGCGGTCTTTCCACAAAATGCACAATAGACATCTCTATTACTTGGCTTATCAATACTGATGATAGTAGACATGTTTAGCGGTTCCCCCAAAGCTGCAACACCTTCCAATCGTTCTAATACCTTATAAACACAAGCTTCATGTCCACACCAAGGTAGTAATGCTACTCCCCCTTCTTCCTTTATATGGTTTAACGCTTCATCTAAAGTTGAAAACAACTTTATTTTCGATTTTAGCCAAGACCATGCTTTTTCTTTTAAATTCTTATTGTATTCTTCTAACACATTTTTAATAACACTGATGAGTTCATCTTTATTTATAGTAAATCTCTTACGCAGATCCCTTCTAAATAATGTAACTGTATTTTGAGAAACTTCTTTAAAACCTATTTCAATTCTTATTGGAACTCCCTTTAATTCACATTCCCTATATTTCTCCGCAGGTTTTACATCAAGTCTTTCATCAATAAGACTTCTTATGTTATTAACTTTCAATATATTATGTATATCATTACAATAATTTATAATGCTCTGATATATTTTTTCATCCTGATGAGGTATAGGTATTATGACAACAGTATATGGTGCAACATTAGAGGGGAGTATGAGTCCAATATCATCACTATGAATCGCTATAATTGATGCTATAACGCGTTCTGAAATACCATAGCTAGTTTGCCAAGCATAGTCTATAGTTTCATCTCTTTTCTGTATCTTTACATCAAATACCGAGGTAAATGTTTGACCAAGATTATGAACAGTTCCTATCTGTATTGCTCTACCATCTGGAAATACTGTATCGAAGGCTATAGTATATAGTGCACCAGCAAATTTATCCCACTGAGGTCTTCTACTTATAATGTATGGTATACCTAATTCATCAAAAAACTTACTATATATGTCAATAGCTTCTAGAACTTGTCTTTCACTATCCTCAAAATTCTCGTGGACTGTATGTGCCTCTTTAAATGTTGTTATCTCCCTAACTCTTATCATGGGCTTTGTCATTTTTGTTTCATATCTAAATACACTTACCACTTGATAATACTTCTTTGGCAATTGTTTATAGCTCTTAATCCAAAAGCTCTCCATATAGCTAATAGCTGTTTCACTTGTAGGTCTCAAAACCAATTTTACATCAAGCTCCTCATTTCCACCTCTAGTAACCCATAAAACCTCGCCCTCAAAACCTCTAACATGTTCACTTTCTCTTCTAAATAGTATTTCGGGTATTAAAATGGGAAACAATACCTCTTCATGACCTGTTTCATTGAGTAAATTCCTTATGATTTCAATAACATTTCTTCTAATTTGAAAACCATATGGCATCCATATACCCATACCCTTAACTGGATATCGTCCATAGTCATAGATCTCTGCCTCTCTTATTATCCATTCAAACCATTGACTAAAATTCTCTCCATACTTACTTTGTCCATAAATCTCATTCATAATCATTACTCCTAATAAAGCATTATATAGAACCTACTTTAATATCTTTCTAGCAAACATAATAAATCCTGTATGACCAACCATATATGTTGATGGTCTTATAGCTTCTAATGACAATTGATATTCTCTCAACATAGTCTCAAAACATCTTATATCAATAAACCCTTTATGGTTGTATAAAGCATTATATAATTTTTCAAGTTGATTTACCGTAGGCAAGAAAAATACTACAGGAGCTGAAGGCTTTAAGGCTGAATATAGAGTGTCGAGTACATTCCAAGGATCTGGAATATCTACAATAGCAGCATCAAGATCTTTCTCATCAACACCTTGTCTAGCATCACCAAGTTTTAGAGTTACATATTTATCTAGACCTATACGCCTAAGATTTCTCATAGCTATTTCTAATGAATCTTCTCTGATGTCATATCCAAATACATGTCCAAATGGTTTAACAATATGCGCTAAAACTATGGTGGTAGCACCACTACCAACACCTATCTCTAGAACATTGGATCCTGAGGAGATCCCTAGTAGAAATATTATCATACCTATATCCTTAGGATATATAATTTGTGTTATCCTTTCCAATCCCCTTTCAATATAGTCTATTATTAAAGGTCTTAATATCCTTGCCTCAATATTCAGAGAAGTTCTTATTGCTTCACCATATCTAAGGTTCTCAATATTATTAAGTCTTATTAGCCCTTTATCAGACTCTATAGCCTCTCTCTCACCAACTTTTACAATCCATTTTCTCCTTCTATCAATATATACAACTATTAGATCTCCACTTCTTATACTATCGCTCAGACCTGATGTCAACTCTCACCACATCAATAATACCAGCCATCATCATCGCAACTATACACTATAGAATGTATTTATGTTAGGAGAAATATAATTTTTATGTATTAAAATAATGTAGTATAGCTAGTTAATACTTAAGACAGCTAAAAATATCTCGCTATACTTCTTCTGTTAACCCTATTACCTTGGTTCTGTTTCCCTTTCGCACCTTAACATCATTATTATAGCCTTGTTGCGACCATAGCTCTCTCTTCAATAAATCTCTTATCGCAGCTCTTATAACTTCGCTTCTAGATGAATATCTTCCAATTCTTATTAATTCATCTATGGCTTCTATATAGGACTCAGGCATTTTTACAGTTACTATTCGCATTTTGAATTAATCACCATAAATATTGCTATCCATGATAATAATTTATAAGCTAGAGCACCTCTGAATCTATAATAGTATGTTCACTGGGCAATAGCCATGGGGACTAAAGGTAAAAAACCCCTTTCAGTTGTGGAGAAAAGACAGCAGAGAATGATGAAAGAGGAAGCCAAGAAGAAGATTGTAAAGGAGGAAAAGAAAGAAGTACGAACAACATTTATAGACCAGTCACTCATAACAAAAATTTCTAATGAAATCAGTAATTTTGATGTCATTACACCCTTTACACTTTCACAGCGTTATGCTATTAAATATAGCACTGCTAAAAAGATACTAAAAGAATTACAACAAAGAAATCTCATAGACATTATATCGAGGAATAGAAGAATTATTATAGCTATTCCTAAGAAATCCTAATATTTTTATACTGAAAACTTTATTATTTATAATGAGGATAAAAGCTTACAAGCTTTGCACTCATAAATATGCCTAAGGACATAAAACGGGATTTTAATCTATATCACTGAGATGGAAATTAATTTTGAGCCTTATAGAGTAACTAAAGTATGAACTAGATACTTAGTAAAGAATAATAGATAATACAAAGAGATAAAAAGTTCTCATCATTTAGAGCTAGCAGAGTTAATTAGATAGCAACAAAATTTATTTATCAAGTAATGATTATGAGATTAAAGATAGTCAGTGTCTATTCATAAAATACTAACAATGGTTATGCTATGATTCAAAACCTATTAACTTGCGTAATTTCTTCAATAAGTTTTTCCTTCCATAATCTATATATTTTTTCTTAGATTTTAGTTCAATATCCACGAGGATTACCTTGTCCTCCTCAGAAGTCTCATTAACTATATCACCTTCTTCGTCTATTATTATTGTTGGTAACTGTATTAATGGTTCTCCCTTCCTCGTTATTGTACCTCCAACTGATATTACCATAGAGTTTAATTCAAGAGCTCTTGTAATGAGCGCTATTCTCTGCTTATGTAAATCGTAATCTAGATCAGGATATGCAATGGCAATATCTATACCTAATAGATATGCCGAAAGAGATACCTCTGGCAGAAATATGTCTCTGCCGTAGAAGATACAAATCCTCATATCATTGTCAACTATAATTGGTAGTTCTGTACCTCTTAGAAAATCTCCACTTGCTGCAGTATGTCTAATGATATTTGTTACTCCTTTATGAGGAGCTATGTAGAAGGAAGAGATATATACCTTAGAACCTCTACGCTCAAGTATAGGACCAACAACGAGTTTCTTGTTGAATTCTATTGATAATTTGTCTAATGTCTGAGAAGTATTTCCAGGTATAATTTCTGCAGTTCTCCTTATCTTCATAGTTCTTGCAAATGATGTAAAAATAGGTATACCGTTGACCATAGCTGGGATCACTACTATCTCTACATCTCTATCCTTTATTTTATTTAGAGACTCCCTAACCTTCTCAATATTCTTTAATCTCGATCCTAGTTCTATAGATGTATGAACTACAGCTATAGTAATTTTCCTTAGCTCTTGCATATCTCTATAGCCTCACTACTTATCATATTAATAACATTTGAGCACATCTCTCTAAATAATTCAGATAAAACATTTATATAGCTCAGCCTTCCCTCCTCTATTTCCTGCATCTTGTTATACAACATTCTAGTCCTTTCTACGCTAACCATATTCCTTATTCCAATGCTCAAATTCCTTAGTATCTCAGCTAAAGTTTGTCGTAGTGCTTCTGGATTGTATTTTCGAATAGATGGATGTTTCTGTAAAATGTTAATAAACTCTTCCTCATCTACCTCTATACTTGGTAGCATTGTACCCGCAAGTATATTATAGATGATTATGCCTGTGATAGAGGGTATCAATACTGATCCCTTCCTATGCCTAAATGTATACCCCCTTCGCAGTAGGATTTCAACAATTTTTGCATAGGTACTCGGTCTACCTATACCTACATCCTTCATCCATTTAACTAAATCACCTTGTGTAGGAAGCTTAACATCACTAAGTATAGCTGTTTTTATATGTAGTGGTTTTAATGCTATACTCCCATGAGGTAAAAATACAGTTTTAAATGGCATATAAATCAATGTATATCCAGGCTCAACAATATTGCTAATGATCTCAATATGTTGCTTAGCAACCTCAATACCATCTATCTTTAAGATAGCTTCAAACCTATTCCTCTCAACCTTAGCAGATTTCATCTGGCTTGCTATAAATCTTCTAAATATAATGTCATATATCCTAAGATGTCTATTAGTCAACCTAATAGGCAACTCAATCAGTTGCTCAGCTATAATCTCCTGTATCATATCAACATCCATAGCTCTTGTAGGTCTTATTGCTTCATGGGCTCCTCCCTCACCCCATGTCCTAGGAACAAATAGTTCTTTACCAAGATCGCCAAACTTATTTAATAGATATTCATGAGCTATAGAGATACCTGTTGATGAAATTCTTGTACTATCAGTTCGATGATATGTTATAAAACCTAGTTCAAAAAGATCTTGAGCAATCCTCATTGTTTCAACAGCATCTATACCAAGCTGTCGTTGTGCCTCAACGATAAGCTCATCTGTTGTAAATGGTGGCATGGGGTTTAAATTCACAATCTCATGGCTTAATAATTTGAGTACTATCTCAACTCTTTCCTTACTAATTCTCTTTAGCTCATCTCCAAAGATCTTTTTAAGATCTTCAACTGGTATCTCTAGAGAGATATTCCCTATTGAGAATATTTTATACTTTCTCTGAGTCCTAAGTCTATTTATATAAATCTCTATGACTCTTCCAAGTACTGGTGTTTGAACTCTACCCGCGCTAAGTCTTCCTTCTCTACTCTCTAACTTTAGCTCTTTAAATCTCTTAGTAACATAGTCAGATAATGCAAATCCAAGCCATCTATCCTCAATTCTTCTAACAATTTGCGCTTCTATAAGTGATAACTTTAAGCCTCGAGGGTTATACAATGATGATAAAATTGCCTTTCTTGTTACCTCATGGAATTCAGCTCTTCTTATAATCTTGGCATAGGGAGCTAATGCTATAGCCATATCGTATCCTATCTTTTCTCCCTCAGAATCTGGATCTGTAGCTATAATTACTTCGTCAACCTCTAAGGCTATTTTCTGAAGAGCATTAATTATCTTTTCAGAGCTTCTAATCCTTGTACTTCCACAAATAGGACAGACTGTACCTTTAACAAACTGTGCTCCACATACAGAACATCTCTTTAGGTATCCATATATGGGTAAAAACAATTGTTTTCCATTCTCTACAGTTCTTTGAACACCATATATATTATTTTCTGAGAGCTCTTCCTCTACTATATCAAATACATGACCACCTGATGATGCTATTAATAAATGGGCATTACCTATATCTACTTCATATACACGCAAACCATCTATTTCCCTTATAGTAGGTCTACCAAAGAAGGAGGCTATAGTTCTAGCCTTATTTGGTGATTCAACTATGAATAGAATAGATCTTGAGAAACTAAATTTAGGTATATGAATAACCTCCTCAAGTAAACCTCGCTTTATCAAATTCACAATTCTTCTATCCTCATCTATCTGCTTCAAAATCTCCTCCAAATTTATCTCATTAAATGATTGAAATCTAAAATCATCAATGTATACTCTAATTCTTTCTTCCAACCCTCTCAAAAGCCTAGTATCATCAACAAATATTATGGAAAGACCGCGAGTTATACCACCCATAAACAATCTTGATGTTCTTCCACTTGCCTGAATATATGTAGGTGCATCGGGAATCAATATATATAACTGTCCTTCTTCCTCAATTATAGAAACTCTTTCATGCTTCTTAAGCCTATCAATAATTTTACTATCTGAGAGTAATTCATTTACCAATTTGTATGCATTAGTAATAATTCCAGCTAATTCATCCTCAACTTTCTCACCTTTCTTAAGCCTTTCAACAATATCAAATATTCTATTAGGAGATATCCTGCGAAGAATTCTTCTCAAATATGCTATGTTCCTTAGCACCCTATCTTTCATCTGATCTTCAACAACATCAACAAGAACAGATAGTAATCTTAATAATGTTTGTGGATAATATTCTATTCTTGTCAAAGAGATTTTATGTCTTGGTACACCAACAAATATTGCATATCTTATCCTCTCTGGAATATCTATACCTCTAACAAGAAGCCCATAATATGTTGCAACCCCTACTACTACATCTAGTTCATTCTCAATAAACTTCTTAAGATCCTCACTTTTACCACTAATCACTACACCTGCTCTTATGCCTCTACTATTTAATTCTGTAGCAAGCTTTACTGCATATTCTTGTCCTAGATCAAGTGGTACATAGATTAAACCACCACTACCAAGAATCTTAATAATAGATACTAATCTATCAATGATCTCAGCAGGATTATCTATAGGAATGTATGCATCTACCACATTTCTATTAACCTCTATAGCAGTTCCAATACTAAAACCTAGAAGTTCTCTAAATAACTTAATCCTCTTGCCCCTAGCTCTACCCGTAGCTGAAGCTACTATTAATATCCCACATCTCTCCCTCTTCTCTAGGACCTTTTTCTGAAGCTCTTCGTATATAACATCTATTGGCTTTCCATCGATATAACACCTAGAGCTCTCCCTAGCATTTTCACACTGTAGGAGTCTTCTCCTTAAATCAATCATTTTATAACCATTAGATATATCCTCCTCAGAAAAACCAAGCAGTTGCAAAACCATGTCTATAGCCTTGCTACCCTTAATAATAGCATCAACATCATCTACAAATATTAGATCCATCTTAATATTATTACTTAACATCTTCTTAAAAACATCATTAAAGTTCCTTTGTAAAAATGCTGATGTTGTTATAAGAATATCAAATGATCCAGAAGCTATAGATTCCTCTAACTCTATTTTCCTCTTCCCATGTATTTTAGATGATGCTGCTATAATCTTTAAAGTAATTCCAAGCTTCTCCGAGAATTGCCATAACCTCTTCTCATACTCTTCAACCAGAACTGTCGTTGGAACTATGATATAAACTTTTTTCCCATATTTATAAGAAAGGAATAATGTCATTACAAGCCCAAATGTTGTCTTTCCAACTCCTGTAGGAGCTATCATAGCAAAACTCTGATGCTGAGCAACTCTCAAAGCCCAGCTAATCTCCAAACTCCAGGGTTTACTTCCTATAGATTTTTGGAAGAACTCTTCAAACTCTTTAACAAATTTATTAAGTGTTAGAATATAGTTAAGTCTACCATTGGGATTTAGAGAAGTAACATGCTTAGCAAGCTCCTCTAAATCCCTAACCTCCACTAAATCCTTACTATTCATACACTTAGAACATGCATTCCTATAAATAATTCTATTATCCTCAATAGGCCCTCCGCAATTAATACAAAGACCAAGGTATATACCTCTAGGAATTTTAAGAAGTTCTTCGTCCCCCTTCCCACCTAAATCAAATACTATATTAATTCCACTCAATAGCTAAACACCATAAACCTACTTATCTAATATAAAATTCAGTTAGCCCTAATATCCTTTGGTGAACTATTCTTATTATTCATCACAGTCTCAGTATAATAATTTCTATATAGGCAACTCTTTGATATAAATTAAGAATTAAACCCAGTAATATCTAAACCCTCATTTGTATCCAAAACCTTATCTTTAAACCTCGTGAAATAGTTTCACTCTCTATTAGGTGTTGATAATAACAGACACTTATTTTGAGATGCTGAGCCACAGCTAAACATTTTAGATTAAGTCAGTTGAGACAGGTCTAATCATTCATTCATCCTGGAGCCCTCATCATCTGATTTCTCAACGTTTCCTCTTAGTAAAGTACTTAACCGAGTATTTCTATCTTTATTGTAATTAACTCCAACTAAAAACATTTAGTATCTTAATTCAACGAACTTTTTATCAATCAGATATTTTAGTGCCCTTGGACATAGAGTGATATTAAGACGTGGTACCATAAAACTTATTACCATCTATTACATATATTTTAAAGCGATAGGAATTTAGCAATTTTTAGGTATAATGATGATACGACGGTCTCCTGAGAAAATGATGTTACTTCTCTTCGCTGACAAAATTAATACAAATGATGAAGATATCTAATGAAAAATTGAAATCTATCATAAATTACGATAGACTTACTATCGTATTGTTAAATAGATATAGATAGCTCTCCATTTAATCATTTTCCATCACAAGTTTAGTATATATCCATTATTATTCTATTTTAATGTCAGAAATTGATTATATTTAGATATGAATTTGTTTTAATCTAATAAATTTTTATATATGAGTTTGTGATGCTCATTCTAAGCAGTAAGATCTTAAATGATAGGTGAGATAGTATGAAGAAGATTATATATACTGAAAGAGCTCCAAGGCCTATAGGACCATATAGTCAGGGTATAGTTGCAGGGTGTTATGTTTTTATCTCTGGGCAGATACCTATAGATCCTTTAACTGGGAAAATAGTTGATGGTGAATTTAGTGATAGAGTTGTAAGAGTATTAGAGAATATTAAAGCTATTATAGAGTCTGTAGGAGGATCTTTGAATGATATTGTTAAAGTTACAGTATTTCTAAGAGATATAGGAATGTTTCAACAATTCAATGAGATATATTCTAGATACTTTAAAGAAGATCCTCCAGCTAGAACAGTGGTAGAGGTTTCAAATCTTCCAAGAGGTGTAGATATTGAGATGGAAGCTATAGCATATATATGTAGAGAGTGAATATTACATAAGTTATATTGTTAAAATGTTAAAAATTTCTATTCTATTAATGTAGGCTTCACAGGTATTATGCATAGAAACTTAGCTTTGGTATTACCTATATTCCAATATTCATGAATTTTATTTGGAGGTATGTATATAGCTGTATATGGATCAAGGTCATAAATATCATTTTCTACACGAATTCTGACCCTTCCCTCTAAAACAAATATTTCATGTTCCCATGGGTGAGAATGTGCATCTATATGACCATCTATATCCATTTCAAATAGCCTCATAGCATATGTAGGAGCTTCAGAAGTTGATATCAGTACCCGTATCCAGGTGTTTCGAGCATTTTCAACTGGTAATATATCAACTTCATTAGCTTTAACTACTTTTGGTCTTGTTATCATAGTTAACACCTCTAAGTATTATATCCCTAGGTTCTATACTCTAGTATTAATAAGCTGTTATTATATTAAAATTTGATGCTGTTTTCCAAAGGTACTTTAATGAACATATTCATATTTATTCTCTAGAGTTATGTATTTAAACTAAGTTTAGGGAGTAAGCTATTACTAGAAAAAGGTGAATATATCGTGAGCAGTGAGGATTGGAAAACCTATAAAAAAGCTGAGATTGAGATAAAGAAGGATATTATTGATGAAGTACATGAATTTCTAACAAAGGTGTTCAATGTATATATGATTAAAATGCCTCCACAATTATTTAAGCAGATGGAGCTTGTAAGAGATAAATTAATTCCACTTACATCTAAGTTAGATCAAGATAGGTTTACAGAATTTTGCGATATTTTTTCAAAGGTTTATAGAAATATTATGACAGATAAAAATGTTTCTAATGATGTTAAGAATATTCTAAATGAGCTTGCCTCTAAAACAAATAGCTTCTTTTCATCTAAAGGTATGCAGATATGTGTAAGAGAGATACGTCATTATGGTGTAAGAATCTATGTATCATATAATGACAAACCATTGCCAGATGTAACAGTTGTAGCAGAGATGGAGGGTAGAGCTATTGCTTCATCAAAAACAGATACCAGTGGTTTTGCAAAGCTTGAGTTGCCTGAAGGAAGATATACAGTATATGTGTACAAGTATTTAGAAGGAGATAGATATATTTATGAAGAAAGAAGTGTCTCTATACCTCAAGAAAGTGAAATTAGTTTTGAACTAAAAGAAGCAAAGACATTAGGTGAAATTGAGAGGGAGAGAGGTGGTAAGCCACTTATAAAGGAAGTTGCTCACGAAGAGTCTAAGCCTAATTATGAAGAATAAATGAATAAATAGGTACTGTACATCGTTCAATACGTTTTTTATTGAAATCATAATAAGTAATCTCTATATCTTTGTTATTGATTAATGCTAAATCTAATGCTATTCTCAGATCCTCCAACGAATTTAAGTTGATATTATTGATACTCAGAATTATATCATTTGATTCAATGCTACAAAATTCTTTTAATTTCTCATTATCATTTCTCGAGACTATCAAACCATTTCTAAATCCATAGGAGTATAACTTAGGCTTATAGTCAATCAATACAAGACCTAGTTTTATATGACTTACTTTGCCATATCTTCGAAGAATTTCATAACTAAAGTAAATTCTTGACACAGGTATTGCTAAGGCAAATTCATTAGAATCACTATACTTTGCAACAATTACACCATATAACTGTCCATTGAGTCCTACTACAGGACCTCCACTCATTCCAGGTAGAATAGGAGTACTAAGAAGCATTAGACCCTCTACCAATCTATTGTTTATTGGAGCCTTAACCTCATATCCACTAACAATACCTAGAGAGAAAAATGGTCGTAGAATTCCATAGGCCATACCACCTGCTATTGAAATACTTCCAATTATGGGATTGACATATGTTAATGGTATTACACTATGATCAACTTTGCTCTCTGTAGATATAAATAGTATATCGTATTTATCGTCAACACCTATAACAACTCCCTTAACAATCTCACCCACTGTTGTGACGATACATAAGCTTCTCTCTAACCCCCTTCTATCTTCATCTAGAAAATGAGATACAGTAACTATAATCCTATTATCTATGAAAAAACCTGTAGCAATAGATATCTCATTACCTATCCCAGTTGCATCACAATCATTACTAGAAGTTGATATCATTACTATAGATGTAACGATATCTGAGATCAACCCAGAAACAACTTTATCAATATCTTTTAAATTTATGAGGAAGCCCTTTGAATATACTGTATCCGTCATTCACATCCCTTTCATATACTATCTATAACCTAACAGTTATATTTAACATATAACTCATAATCAATTAAATGTATAATGTGTTCACAATAGGAATGTTTATTATTTTTAAACCATAGCAGTAGAGATGGATGTGAAGTTTGATGCTAAGCTCTAGGCTATCTATAATAAATGATATAAATGCTGCATTGAAGGATGTAGATAAAATAGTTATTGTTATGAGTGGAAAGGGAGGTGTTGGCAAGACATTAGTCTCTTGTAGCTTAGCTATAGGCTTAAATATGAAGGGGTACTCTGTTGCAATACTTGATGCTGATATTCATGGGCCTAGTGTTCCATGGATGTTGGGAATAGCTAATGAATTGCTTAGAGCTGAGGGAGATAGAATACTTCCAATAGAGATTAATGATATAGGTGTTGTATCATTTGATTTGCTACTAGATGTAAAGGAAATGCCTATTGTTTGGAGAGGTCCCTTAAAGACAAGAGCACTACTAGAGATATTATCAAAGACGTTATGGGGTAGGAGAGATTATCTAATAATTGATATGCCTCCAGGAACAGGTGATGAACCTTTAACAATTATACAATGGCTAAGGGATAGAATTTCAGGAGCTATACTTGTTATAACCCCTGGTATGTTGGTTAAACATATTGTTTCTAAGGCAAAATCCTTTCTATATAATACCAATGTAAAATATCTTGGAACTGTAGTCAATATGGCGTACTTTAAATGCCCTGTATGTGGATCTATTCATAGGATATTCGGAACAGTGGATATTGATAGCAAAGAGATTATAGCTGAAATACCTATTGATCCTGATCTTGCAAAATATATAGAAAACGGTAAGATAATAGAATATCTAAAACAGGAAAATGAAACCTCTAAGAAGCTTCTAATGATCTCTACATACGTAGAAAATATACTCTCAAAAACCCCATAATGATATTAACATTTTATCCATGTTTGTACTACAACATAAAGATCTGCAACCCAAATATTATATCTGTAATCATCTAAGGGTTGTATAATGACAGTTAAAAGAATTGAAATACTTATACAAGGAGTACTTAAAGGATTTGGATATATAGCATATATCTATGTTATAGCCAAGAAATTGAATCTTAAAGGTATTGCAAAGTTTATTGATGAAGATAAGATAGAGGTGATAGCAGAGGGTGAGGAAGAATCATTAAAAGAATTCATAAAATATCTTGAGAATAACCCTACAGCAGCAATAATAAATTCATTGGAGTACAGAGTTATAGAACCATCGAATTCCTTCGATGATTTCATAGCGGATTTCTAACCTTATCTACATTATTCTCTATTTTTGTATATGCAATCTACTTAAAACATTATACCCCTTCTCAGTCACAATATATCTCCCATTTACTTCATCTATAAGACCTAGCAGTTTAAGCATATTGAGATCTAGTAACAATTCCTTAGATATCTTATTTCCATATCTAGATGCAAAAGTGTACCCCAAATCTATTCCTTTCATCTTCAGCCTCTCTATATGTGATACAAGCTCCTCTACTGTTATTCCATCTCTATATTCTGCAATAACAGATAATACTATTAATTGAGGAGGTATATTCTTAATCATCAATTAAACCCATATCCAATCTTAAAATAGTAATTTCATAAAAACACGTAGACATAATGTCCAACATCCTCAATTGCATCACAAGACTAACAATTTTATAATGATAAAAGATTGAGATCGTTACTACATGCTACATAATATAGTAATCAATCATTAGCTGATATAATGTTCATAATAACTTATTTAACTCGACCACAATGTAAAATGCTTTGGCGGCGGTCGTCTAGCCTGGTCTAGGACGCCGGCCTTCCAAGCCGGAGATCCCGGGTTCAAATCCCGGCCGCCGCACCAAGAATAGAATTCTCATATAAGCTTTTAGGCCTTCTAATTGAATAGTTTCCAGAATTTCGTGAGGCCGGGAACTCATGTCTGAATTCAAAGCTGATAGTATTTCAACACTAAATTCTAAGGATAGTTGGTACGAATCCGTAAATGTCGAAGCATTGAGTGATGAGGCTAAGAGGGCTATTCTAGAAGCTGTTAAGAATAAGTTGGGGTTCTCTAAAGCGTGTGAGGTTCTCGATATTGCTAAGTCTTCTCTGCATCGATATCTGTCAGGTGAGAGGAAAATTCCTTCAGATGTTATTAAGAGGGCTCTGAAGTTCTTAACCAAGTCTGAGTTTGAGTCGATAATAAGCGGCTGGGATAAGCTAAAGGCCTTCGGAATCATTAGGGAGGATGGTGTTGTGGACTATGGTTTAGTCCTTAAGATATTGGCGATAGCAGCTAAAGATGAATATCTGAAGAATGCTATCCTTAGGTTTGTGGTTGAGAATTTTAGAGAGGATCTAAAGAAGATGCTTGGAATAAGTTTTACAGGTATAAAGCTTGAGTGGTGTGAAGATTTTGAAAACTTTTTGATGGAACGTAAGAAGAGAAGAAAGGTAAAAGATGTAGAGACTCTAAACTACTATAAATCACTGTTCATGAGATATCTACAGGGTAAGGAGCTAAGTGAGCAATTGATAGATTATGTTGTTAACCATGAAAATAAGTGGCTTAGAAACATATTCAGACACTACATCCAATACCTATACTATAAGAGAAAGATTTCTCCAGAGACGTTCGGATGGATAATGGAGGTTGTTCCATCAAGAGGCTATAAGTTGGATGTAAGGCCATATCCAATAAATCTCGATGATGTTAGAAAGACATTTGAGTTTCTCAAAAATAATCACCAAGTCTATTACACAATATATAGAGCTATGCTAGAATCTGGAGCTAGATTCGAACATGTATTGAAGATGATAGAGAGTTGGAGTCCTAACGAAGTTATTGAGATTCCTGGTATTGGTATAGAGACTAAGAGACTCGTGTGCTTTGAGGATAAGGGGTTCTGTAGATACTACATGGGTCTTAGAGAATCTGAGAAGCCCTGTGAATGGATCTATATATCTCTAGAGACCACCGAGATGATTCAGAAGATAGTGGGTAAGAGGATTAGCAGGCAGAACGTGTGGAGATATGCTAAGAGACATGGTCTAATAGCTCCAAAATATATGAGGAAAGTGGCATGGAGACTAATGGTAAAAGCTATGAATAGAGAAGTTGCAAGATTCATACAGTCAAGACTTGGAGAACTGAGGATCTCTGAAGCTAGATATGAAGATCTTCTGAGTGAAGCAGATGAAGCTTACCCAAAATATCTTCAGATAGTCAAAGAGTTGACTGAAACTAATGGAAACAGCTAGTCAGCGATCTCTATGTAGACGTTTATCTTCTTCTTTGTGTCGTGGATCTCCTTCCATAATTCGTTGAGTTCAACGGGAAGGTAAATGACATATCTTGTCTCTCCTAATTGTGCTATCTTCCTCCTCATCAGCGGAATGATTTTTCTTGATTTCAACAGCTCCACGAGAGACATATTATCACCAAAGAATTCAGAGTTGAGATACTTAAAAAATTTAAGATTGCAATTCTCGGCATATAATATATATTGTATAACATTTGGGGTGCGATTCATGGGTAGAAGAGTCCCTGTCTATAAGAAGATCAAGGATGTATACGTTAAGGTGGAGGAAGTTGATGAAAGTAGCTTCGACTGGCTTATAGACGAAGACGAGATGGAGATAGTTGCTGTATACATAGACGAATTGGAGGAAGACTATCCCGATGAGGAGGAGAGGATATATGAATACCATGCAGAGCTGTAAAAAAGAGATGAAAAATGAAATGAATTTAGCTGGGAAATTAGTCTTCCTCAACAAGGTTTTTGAGGTTCCTCAGATCGATACTCTCCTTTATCCTAAGCTTCCCCTCTTCGTCAAACTCCGCTATCTTGTACTCGCTTGGTGCACCCATTGCGATGTACCATTCCAGTGCTCCAAGGCTTATCCCTCCTGTCAATTCTTTGCTGAATTCTTCTGCAACTCTCCTGACGTGCTCAAAGATGTTGTCCGCAGCTTTGTCGAGTACATCAATTGGAACGTCCTTGAAACCGAATTTCTCTAATAATATCCTCACACCGCCCCTGATTCCAAAAGCCGTCGTGTATATCCATCCGATTGTACTCCTCTTCCCCGCATCGAATAATGCGTTATTGTAGATGTAGCGCATTGCTTCGTAAAGCACATTGTCTTCGATTTTTCGCAATTTACGCCGAAGTATTCCTCGATCTTCTTCTCTGCCCACTCCCAGACTTTGCCTGACGGAAACTTGCTGTACAGAGTCCCCTTGTTTGACAGCAATAGCCTCTTTGCAGATGACACTGATACTTCACGCTTCACGAAATCCTCGATCTCCTTCAGCAGTTCAGCTACATCTCTTCCCTCTGTTATATGTGTTTTCACACTCAAGTTTCTCACCTCTACTTAAGAAGAAAACCGATAGTTTAAAAACCAGAATTTGCTAAGCTGATATACATCTAAACTTTCTACTTCCTTCTGGGGGTTTCGGATTAGCGATATGCTGCGAGGAGTATTGCGAGTTCGTCTTTGTCTACATTTTTACCCTCTTTTACGAGTCTCTCTGTTATCTCTGTATATGCCTCAATCATAGCGTTTACAAACATCTCCTCTAGAAACTCTATACGCAACTCTATCTCGGCTCTTTCCTTACTCTTCAACCCCAGAAACACCTGGATATTCTTGACAAACCTCTTAAACCTGTACTTCACACTCTTCCTAGGATCAGTAGAGGTTGTAATTGATGACATAAGTGATCTCCTAAAATATTTGTGTATTTCGGAGGTTGTAAAATTTTCGCGGCAATTTTCTCTCGCTCCATATTCTGGCTACCTCAACTATTTCCCCAGGTATTCTCTCTATGTCTAAGGGTTTAGCGGCTTCTAGACTGCATGGAATGCCCTGTTTCTGACATTTAAAGTATATGCTTAGTGCGAATGCTAATTCCAAGGCATAGTCGGGAAACACAAAATAGACATAGTCTCTAGAGTATGCGACTTCGCCTTTTAACCTAATGTATCTATGTTTAGCGTTTTTCCTAAACTTCTTCACCTGAATTGATATGAAATTCGTCAGATCTCTGCCATCGATATTCTTCGGGATCTTGAGAATTATCATCTTAGAGCACCTGTTTTCATATCAGCTTTACTGATATTTATATATAGATATTCCTCCTATTTTCTTGGTGAAGAAGAGTGAAAGGAATATCAGAATTCATAGCTCTGCTGATAGTTGTTGGCATTGTGATTGGAGCTGCGATAGTTGGAAGTGGTATTATCTCAAATATTTTGATGAAGCAGTCGCCGAAAGGTGCTGATATTGTTGGAAAACTGTTCTGGCTGTGGGAGAAGCTGGACAACGGATATGTGCTCTACATTCATGGACCTCTGACCAATGTTGGTAGCGAGGTTGTTAACATTACACGTATCGAGGTGTCATACGGTGGGAAAAAGTATAATGCGGACTTTACGAAGATGACCCTGCATCCTGGCGAATACAATGAAATACTTGCAAGAACTGCTGTAGACACCCTCCCGCCAACATCGACGGTTACTGTTATAGTATACTACTGTACACCATCGGGTTGTTCAACATCGATCATCTCTGCAACAGTGAGGATGACAGAGTATGTATCAATGTACGAAGTGGTGACAGTGACACTACCTGTAGGTGTAACGATTATACAGACTGTTACTACAACTGTTCCCAGAATTACATATACTACTGTTACACAGACTGTGAGCACAACAACAACTGTTACCACAACTCGAACCGTGTCTCAGATAGTAACCACAACTGTGGCTACTACTCAGACTGTGACTAGAACCACAACAGCAACCGCGACTTCCACAGTAATCAAACCTGCATGGCTCATCGACTTCTCTGCGTGTTACAGTGTTTATAACAATATTATTGTTGTTGGAACATTGGATAAACCGGTCAACAAAGATGCAGAATATATTCCATATGTTGCGAAGTATTTCAAGTGTAGCGTGTTTGGATGTAGCGAAGTAGCGGTAAAACCATTTGATTTCGTTGAAAGGAGTATAATATCGTCGTATGGACCTATTGACCCGCCTTGGTTTGGGCACTTTAAAGTCGAAGTCTGGTCAGTTGATCCGAGTTCCGGTCAACTACTCGAAAAGATGTGGGAGTCCAACGTTGATCCAAATACGAGATGTGCATAGATTCATATCTGTCCAAACGATATGTATATATATCTTCTAAACGCTGTATTAATTACGCGGGGATAACAGTAGTTACGAGGTGAGAGTTAATGTACGATGATTGGGATCCATGGAAGCGTTACATAAGACATCAAGAGCGGCTACAGTGGGATTCGTGGTACCGGTACGAGTATGAACGTGAACGTCAACAATGGGATCCCTTCTACAGATACATGAAGGAGGTTCAGAGAAAGCAATGGGATTCCGAGTATCGATGGCAGAAATATGAAGAAGACAAGTATAGCTCTAGGTGGTACGAGAGATACTTGGAGAATCCTGCCGACCCTATTCTTAGACAACGCTACGAAATGCTCTACGGGAGAAGAGATAGAGGACAGGTGTTCAAGCCTAGAACCGGCGGTACGTCTCCGGCTTCATCTATTGTTGATACAGCGAGTAGATCGGCTACAAGTACTGCGGCTTCTATGGCTTCTTCAATGGCAGCGTCTTTTGCGGATTTGGTCGCGCTTGCATATGGAATCGCTGAACAGAGGGCTTCTGCTTATGATATTATTCCACCGTGGAAGTTGCCGTCGATGACTAGGATAATCATCAAGAATGCTCTGAACATTGGACTTATAGCTTTCTTTGCTATAATGAACCTCCTAGGCTACGTTAACCATCCGATCATGGTTGCACTAATCATGGTGTTCCTCGCAATATTCCTAAGATCTCTGCCGATGATCATAACAACCATAACATTGTTGTTCCTCACCCCCCAAGCGGTAGGTGAAACTCTAAGCCTGATGACTACGGAGTTGCCATTGGCAGAATACACTAAGCTTGTGGCTAGCATATATGCGAGGACGTTCATTTACACGTTGCCGATAGCTGTGATTGCAAGTGCAATAAGTATTGTGTGGAACAGGAAGAGGAATAGGGAGATGCGTGAGAGATGGAGAAATCTGGTTAACGACGTTATGGAGGAGCTCATCGAGAAGTACAAGAAAGAAAGCCAGAGCGATGCAGGAGAGAAAAAAGAGCCACCGACACCAGCAGACTTCTTCAACAGCTTAGAGGCACAATCCGAAGAAGGGAATGCAAACAGTAGGGAGAAAGATAAAAAAGGTTATGATATTTACGACGTTCCAAATTTGAGCACATTCTTCGATAGCTTAGGGTCTAAACAGTAGCTTTAGCTGTTTGCTCTTGTAGTTGTTTCTCGACACTCTCTTTCACTATTGGTGCAATACTTGGATCGAGGTTGTACCACATGGACGCAGAGCTCTCTATCCTATCTTTCAGGTGGTTTCCGACTTCAGCTATCGTAGCAGCGACTTCATACTGTATGCTCGCTATGCCACCGAGTAGCGGAATTGCGTTGACGGCTTTTGCAAGCAACTTGGCGGTCATAGAAATCATAAAGGATGGTAGATAGATCATCAAGTCCTCTGCCAATTTATACAGCGTCGCATAGTTGTAGTATTTTAACACTTCTTCCTCCATCTTCTTCTCCATGCCGACCTTGAAGAGCTTGTCCTTCTCTAATAACTCTTGGTATTTCTCGAAGAATATCCTCTTCGCGTCCTCCACATCCTTCCCCTTCTCTATCGCTTCGACTGTTATTTGTACAAGCTTCTGCTCGACATAGTCTTCAGGCGTAACCTTGATTCCTGCGGCCTTTGCGTGAGGCTCAAACTCATTCACATTCTTTGCGAAGACAAACTTCCCATTTTCGTCGATGTAGACCACCTTCTTGCTTACAGTATCGATAACACCCTTCTTGCCGACCTCGGAGAATAGAATTCTGCTCTCAGTTGCTCTGATAACCTTCCGCAGAGCGTCCTTGTCCTGTATATACTTCGCAAGCATCTTCTCGACTTCCCTTAGTAGCTGTTCTCCTTGGATTTTATCGTTCTTATATATCTGCTTAAGCTCTCTGCGGATCATAGATATTGTTGCAGGGTCATTAACGTATCTTTTCACTTGATCTATAATTGTACTATTAATGTATGACTTACCCCATCGTGTCGAAGTAATAACATTATATTTCTGGTTGATCTTTAGTGAGTCCCACAACTCCTTGACGCGGTCTTGCAATGCGGCAGCAAGTTTTGCTCTAGCTACTAATGGATTGATGTATGTTATCTTGCGGAAAGGTAGTTGCCTCAGCTCTCGAGATATCTCTCTTCTAGTCTGCTCTCCCTCTCTTACGGAAAACCTAATTGATTGAGGCACTTTGCTCACCTCTACTACTAAAAGGAAATATTTAAAAATATGTCAAATGATGACGGTGTTAGGGCTTTCTATAGAATATCAGTGTAACGAATTCACTCTTTATTTCGTTCAGCCTGACGGTTATTTCGTCGTCTGTTATCCCGAACGACTTCTTTGTCTTCTCAATCTCCTTCTCCACCAATTCCTTGAGCCAGGTAAGCAATGTGCAGTAGTCGATCATGGATTGCCTGAGGATTTCGGGTCTATCGATATTTTTCTCAGCATCTTCAAGTAGGGTGTACGAAATAAACACTCTATCAAAGCCTGCATAAGCATGTACCTGAACTAAGGGTTTCTTCGTCAATTTTTCAGTTTCGTAGTAAAACCTAGCAGGTCCGATGTAATGTTCGATTATCCTCCATTTGCCTTCTTCTTTGACGCGGTGCTGGACGTAATAGTACCACTGCTTGCCGCGCTGGCGTGCTACAAGCGTTCCGTACTTGCCACACATTGGACAGATGACACGCTTAGAGAGACCTCTGCTGACCCTCATTTCGTCTGGCAAATCATTCTGTGAGCTGTTCTGTGGCTCTACTGTCATTACAAACTGCCACCAGTATTTTGTCTGGCAGACCGGTATATAAGTGTTGCTGACAATTCTTCTGTCGGTGATAAAGGAATGTCCCGAAGTATATCATTCAAAGCTAATCCGATCAAGGCGAAAGACAGATACTATGTGTATATCCCGAAAGCATGGGCAAACGAGATCGAAGAAGCAAAGAAGAGAGGAAAGAAGCTGATCGTGACAATAGAGTTTGAATAGAAAATAAATGGTGGTGGGGGCTATGGCGGGGGCGGTTACTTCTATGAAAAAGAGTGCTGAGATCTTTAAAAATATGAATAATGGCAGGATTAGGATTGAGTATATACGCAGTAAGTTGAAGCCTGATGTTTGGGAGAAGATTAAAGAGAAGATCCTGGAGACTTTCAGGAAGCCTGAATGGAGAGAAATAGTGCGATTAACTCTAGAGAATCCGTGGACTATTGATTGGGCGAGAGACTTTGGAGAGTACAAGTATTATTTGCGAGGTGTTATCGCGGACTATATGAGGAAGTCTGAGAATAAGGAGTTCTATGAAAAGCTCTACCGGATGCTAATGGATGAAGACTCGCTCAACTACCTTGAGCAGACAGTTCTTGTGAAGCTAAGCGAATGGGGAATAATTTCGAGACCCGATACGCGATCGGAGGGCTCTATATACTACCTGAGTGATTGGTACAAGTTCGAGAAGCTGGCAGAGATAGATACATCGAGGTATAAGTCCCTGATTTACGTCGAGAAGAAGGCTCCTGCAGAAAGTATAGCATCGACACTCTATATAATTGGGCATATAACAGGCTACGGCAAGGGATATCCGACGTGGAAGATGAGGCAGGTGGCGCAGCAAGGTAAGCTCTATGTGTTCTGTGACGCGGACTGGGCGGGTACACATATATACAAAGTGTTCGCTGAGGGAGCTATCCGCCTGAAGAAAATCAGCGGAAGCGTCTTAAATGCGAAGAGGAGGCTGAGAGAGAAGCTGATAAAAGAGGGATATACGGAGGAAGACGGTCTCTTCCTGCTTGAGGATGCATCAAAAGAATGGGTTAAGCTAGTTGTCAGCAATTCTAAGAGGCTGGGGCTGGACTTTGAGGATGCGGAGAACCTCGGTCTTCCGTGGGAGATTGAGCCTAAGTGTAAGGAGGGGGATGAGAGGAAGTGTAGGAGATATGAGCTCCAATCACTCATAGATCTCAAGATGAGGTACGGGATTGAGAATCCGTATCTAGCGTACGTTGCGTACAGGTTGAGGAAGGTATTCAAAGAAGGTCTAAAGCCGCTTCTACCAGACCCCGTGGAAGCGTATTCGGACGTCGTCATAGAGGCTATCGAGTGGGGGATCAGGGACTTCGTGAAGGAGAGCGTTGCTAACGCAATTGCTGCTACAGGGATTAAGGATCTCTTCGAGGGTCTAAAGCTTAGGAGGGATCTCGCAGAAATGCTCGCGGAGAGAGTAAGCATCGAGGTCAGCAACAGAATACTTAAGAAGGAGCTTAAACCGCAGATTGAGGATTATATGTTGAGGCTAGATATAGGATTGCCTATACACGCCGAAAATCCCGATGACTTCGAGGAGAAGTTCTGGGAGTGGAGCGGAGCAAACAAAATAGAAGAGCTACTAGGCTAGTGTACAGCTAGCTGTACAGGTGATAACATGCGTAGCCACGACGACTACGAAGATTCCGAGAATGAATTCAGTAGCAGAATATATGACTACAAGCGTGCCGAAGTTGTGGATCTGCTGAGCGGTGTTGTGGAGGAGGATCATCTGTTCGAGGCTAAACCTGGAATAAGGGCGGGCGACTACGCTGAGTGGCTGAGCAAGAAGTCTCACGAAGTTATGATATCCGACGAGGACAGGAAGCTTATGGCGCCCATATGGCGTGTCGGGGAGAGGATAGGGGCACCTAAATGGCTGATCCAAGAGGTGTTCTGGTTCTATAAAATGTCTAAATCTCTAAAGACTAGGCCGGAGTTCAGGGGGAGGGGTAGATGAGCAAGGATCTGCTCTCGAAGCTCGACAAAATAACCATTAAAGGTCAGTTAAAAACTTTACATGTCTTCGATGTGAGGACGGGGCAGACAAATCTAGCCCTTGTCGCTATTAGTGATTCAGCCGGGAGGTGGAGCCTCGAATCCGTGTACGTTCCAAGAACTTACTACACGAAGATAGTGAATGCTCTAAAACAAGCATTCGAGAATGAAAGATTGCTGAAGGTAATTATCCAGGAAATTCGTGCGGCGAGGATAGTAAGCATATCCTCTATGGAGCCGAGCGAGATAACCATAAGGGACTTCGTCGAGCTTGTTAAAAATGGCAAAATATCTAACAGTACTCAGCGGATGCTTGTTCACACCATTGGCAAGATAATCGAGATCCGAGACGGACTCAGATTCCTCTTCAACTATAACAGTTCACCAATAGTCCTCCGCGTGTATAAGAATAGCAGTCTGTGGACGGATTTGCTCATCGAGGATCACTACGAGAACCCGACGAGGTCATGGGAAGCGGTTGTAGCGATTTCACTTACGACTCAGTCCGTTGTCCAGCACCAAGTATACGAAATCAACGAGGAGACTCTAATGGGATACGGCCCCGTAGGTGCCTTCTCCCTCTACGCGATTCTGCCGATCAGACCTGTCGACTCTGAAGAGAGCTCTGTAACCGGAGCACAAGTAGCCGCAGAAGAATCTACAACGGAGGACGGCGAGTACAAGGAACTTGTGAAGGCGATTGCGGAGAGTGCTAGGAAAATTGTTGAGATGGCTACAGGCGACGGGAAATGAAGGTGTCAGAAAGATTTCGAAAGATGCTCAGGGAGAGATGTGAACACCTCATCGACGGAGGTATCAACTGTTTTCCAAAATGGCTTCACGGCCGTGTTCCATCGTTTAGGAAGGGTGAATCCTATCAGAAATTTCTAGTAACCCCGATCAGCGAGGACAACGAATTCAAGAAATTCATCTTGAAGAGATTTGAAGATCCTGAGGTCGGAGGGATAGTAATAGTAGGCCATGTAGGTGGAGTAGTAGCAATAGATAATGACGCTCTTAAGGTTAAGAACATGGAGAAAGAGTTCCTCAGAGTAGTCAAAGAGTTTGGCCATATAGTCTACATCGATCGAAGAGTTGTCCTCCAACCGAAGGTATCGCTTAGAGGGATGCACGCCACACTCTTTGTTGACAGGGAGCTGTTCCACAAGTACATATTCAAGATAGAGCATAACTACAATGCCGAGTTCACGATAAGAGCACATGGACTTATTACAGTATATCCAAGCTTGAGAATTGAGAAGTCTGATGAAGGTAATGAGCTGAGCGTCTATCTGAAGTTGTCGCAAGCTGATATCTTTGACGCACTATACGATGAACGACTAGAAGTGCTGCCGAAAATTATTGAAGCTTTCGGCGGGAAGCTCGTTCTCCAACCGATAGACTACTCGAAGGCTGAGGCCAGCGAGTACACGGGCTCACCCGGTGAACCATGGCATGGACTCCAGTTCAGGGAAATAACCGCTAACAACGTCTTCCTCTTCTTGAAGAATTTTGCTAGGATAATGCATTGCGAAGGTCTTGAGCGGATTGTAGAAAGCATTGAGAAGGAAGAGCCGTTTCCAATGCCGTATGTGATATATCAGTCACTAGTTCCCGATACTAATCATCCTAGATCCTCGTGGACGCTGGCTGAGAACATCATCGGAAGGATATTGGGAGAGGCCGGAGCCGATGAGTCTGCTCTACTGAAAGTGAGGGAAGCGATTGAGAGGAGCCAGGAGAAATACATGAAGATCAACAGCTCTGTTGACCACAGAACTGTAAGAGCAAACCTTACTAGAGCATACAAATTCAAAGAGTTTGGTCATGACAAGCCAGGTGCATGTGTCTTCAAGTTGATGGGGATGTGCGGTAGTGAGTGTAATCTTACATGTTGGCTCAAACTGAAGACTTCCTCTGCAAGAGAAGCTCTCGAGAAAGCTGCCCTCCTCGCAATTGCTGGCCACGAGGTGCAACCTAATGCTTGACGTCATTATCGTGTGGGGCGAGAAAGGGAAAGTAGAGAAAGTTATCAGGGTTAACGAAGACGGTAGCTTCGAAGAAGCGCAGCACAGACCGTGGTTCGTAGCTCTGCGCTTCATGGGCGCGAAGGGGATTGTCGACTACCGTGAAGTTCCGTTAAAATTCTATGTTTTCAGCGAGAAGACATGGAGGTACGAGAAAGCCTCAGATAATTCCTATATAATATATACTGAGACTCCAAGTGACGTTCGAAGGGTTGCAACTCTCTATGATGATAATGGTATTCCCCATGCTTTGAGTAATATCAGGTACAAAGCTAGAGTTAGCTTGGATTTAAGCGACAGCTTATTCGGGCTAAAGGTGCCGGCGATTCTTCACTACAGCCTAGATGAGCTAGAGAACGTTATCAGAGAACTGATAGAGAAGATGAAGACTGTAAAGGTATTGGGATTTGATATTGAGGTCGAAGCGAAAGGAAGCTTTCCAAGGCCGGGGGACAGAGTATTCATTGTCTCGCTGTGCTGGGACGGCTTACTGGATGATTCAGAGGAGTGCGTTGTCCTCGAGGGCGACAGTGTCTTTGAGTTCATGAAGCATATAGAGAAGGTACGACCAAACTATATTCTAGGGTTCGTTAGTAATACTTTCGATATTCCCTATTTAACAGCCTATATCAAAGAGTTACAACTAACAAGAGAAGGAATCCTAACAGATACAGTCGCGATACCTCATATTGACTTAGCTGAGGTTTTGGAGCAGCATGGAAGTGGGTTTGGACTGCCATTTGGATCAAGACTCGCTTTAGATGATATTGCAAAGAAGATGGCTCTGATCAAGAACGTTGAGGAATTGGAGATAGAATCTAGCATAGATAGGAATAGGATATGGCTGGAGTACCAAAACGTTAGAGAGAAGGTTGTTAGGTATGCGGAGACTGACGCGAAATTAACGTTGAGAATTGGGAAAGAGGTACTAAAAACACTATTGTCGTTGTATCTATTAACCGGTATAAGTCCTAGTACAATCCAAGTCCTTCCCAGCTTCGGTAGCATAGCTGAGTATAGCGTCTTGGATGTAGTGCGAAGAAAGTATGGGAAAGTTTATCAGGTAAGGTCAGCCAAGTATACTGCGAAGGAGTTGATAGACGGAATTGCCTTCTACAAGAAAGGCACGAAGGAACACTTCCTAAGAGAAGGATTATGGGAAAATGTTGCTTATCTAGACTTCAACATGCTGTATCCAACGATTTACTACTCCTACAAACTCGATCCTGAAGGAGTGTGTATAGGCAACGGTTTTAGGATATACCTAGTAGATAGAGATAAGGACGGAGACATCGCTGTAAAAGAGTCAATACCAATAGACGTCTCGTTTACTGGTGGAGACGTCTATGACGTTTTGAGATACTTCTACGAGGGTAGAAAGGTAACGAAGAAAATCAAGAAGGAGTTTCCGGGCATAGACCAAGCCATGAAGATATTGGCTAATAGTGCCTATGGCATGTTCTCGAAGGGTCGTGGTGGGGCTGTAAATGAGGTGCTGGCAGGGTTCATATTTTTCAAGTCTAGCCACATCTTTCAGAGCACGTTAGGGATAATTAAGAACATGGGGTTGAACTATGTGTATGGTGCTACAGACTCTTTCTTCGTTTTGCTGAACAATATAGATCCTAAGGAATTAGAGGAGAAGCTCAATAGAGCTATTCAGAGTAGGTTTGGCTCTGAGTTTTCTATCAAGTTCGAGGGTATTTGCAGAAAATTCGTACTGCTGAAACGCAAGACCTATGTATGTGTCTTAGAAAACGATGAGGGGAAAGAAGTTCTTATAAAGGGCATGGAGAAGCTTGAACTTCCACAGGTGGTCAAAGATAATCTTCCTGAGATATTCGAACGTGTGCTGAATGGCGAGGACTGGAGAAAGGTAATAGATGAATACATGAAGTCTGCTGGTATTCGGGAACTCTTTGTTAAGGTATCCAAAAGGATATCGGATCTATATGATGAGGAGGAGAGAAGGTTCAAGAATCCGAACAGCAACAGAACCAAGGCGATCCTCGTAAAGTACCTATATGATGAAGGACAACATCTAAGTGGTTCTGGGCATCTACAATTCTACTTTACAGATGACAGCCTACCAAACACGTCGGTAGTAGCATACTACCTGAACAGTAACAGAAGTATAGCTGGAAAGAAGGCTGTAATGGTGCTGATAGACTATGATGAGGGAAATGCTACTACCTATGAATGTGGACTGGTAGATTACAAGTCTAGACGTGAACTCTCCGGTACGTTCTTCTGTGTTGAGAGGAGGCTTAGCAGAAGCGAGGTGGAGGAGCTGGCGAAAATCAAGGCTGGCAGAGTCGTAGACTACCTCAAGCAGATAGAAACCATGACCAAGCAAAAGAAGTTGCTATGAGGCGGCATTCAATGGGTAGGTACAGACTAAGATACTTCACGGATCTCGCTGGAAGAATATACATGGCGTACCGGGACGAGATCTGGTACGGCTTCAACAGATCGGAGGAAATTCCGCTAGGTACTAGAAGGTCATGGAAGTACGTCTATATTCCGGCACCCGTGGCGGAGTCCCTCGACCTCTTCGCCTTAATATGGTTGGCGACGTACAAGAACTCTATCCTATGGAAGCCGTTCAACGAGGCGAAAGAAGTCGCTGAAACATCCTTCGATAAGCAGGTTAAGCTGAGGAGCGGTGAGTATGATCTGTTAAAGCGCTTAGCAACACTGGCCGGAACAAACCATTTCTCGCTGATATTGTCAGCTGAGAGGGTGCTTGCGGACGCTGAGAAACTACAGTTCAGTAAGAAGAGAGTGGCGTGGCTGCCGCCAGCACTAAGAGAACTCAGCTCTAGGAGCAAGGTTCATCCTTTATGCTACGTTTTCGCGAAGTCGGCCCTGTTCTATATGCGGGGGAGAAAATGATAAGGATCAAGCTAGGGATACCTGCAACAGGTAAAACAACGGGTAGCATGGCGGAGAGTGCACGGGAAGTCAAGTCCGGAGCTAGAGTGTTGTGGTTGACGCCACTAAAGACCGAGATCAGAGAGCTGGTCGAAAAGTTTGTTAAGAACTATGGTGTTCCGCCAGACAAAATCTATCCCATTCCGTCGAAGCTCGATGTGTGTCCAGTACTTAGAAGAATGGAGAAGTTCTACCACGTCATCTTGGGGATAGCCATGTGCCTCTCCTGCAACCATAAAACATGTGTCTTCAAATCCTTTATCCAGAGAGCCGTGAATAGAAGCAACGAGGGGCTGTTCATAGCGACCCACCGCTTTCTGTGGCTATCACTCTTCTTCAGCAAGGTGTACATAGACGAGTTCGACTTTTTGATTCCAGATATGTTTGAGCTGATCCCTGCGAAAAGAGCCTACATGCTGCTGAAGGCGATTGAGAAAGTGTTCGGGTCTAAGGTCGTTGCACAGATAAGGAAGAGATACCTAGTACAGATAAACGATAATACTTTCCTTTTCAAGAGTATCTACCCCATTAGGTACTTCTACAACCACAGGGAGCTGGTGGGCATATCTGCTACGCTGACGACGGATGACGTAATGGCGAAGCTGTTGGGGTTCGACACATTTCAGGATCTCGTCGACGCCAAAGAGGAAGGAACAATTAACTACAGCGTCTACACACTCCCAACGCCGAACAAACCAGACTTCTTCTACATTTTCAAGCATCGAAATTATTGGACATCTCCATACACGAAAAAGTGGTATGTGCAACTGATAAACAGAGCGAAGGAGGATACAGCAAAGGGTTATACAGCCACAATCGTTGCAAGAAGTCGCCGCGAGGCTCAGATCCTCCACCACCTGCTGAAGAGAAATGGACTAAACCCCCTTACTGAGGCAATAAACTGGGATCTGAGAAACTACGACGACTGGAGAAGGCATAGCGTGAGGATAATTGTGGTTCGCGGTAAGTTCCACCGCGCACTCAACATCGAGTCTGACAAGATCTACGCATTCTACCAGCATCTGTTGCCCAAAGATAGGGATAGGATGATTGAGAAGCTGAGAATGGTGTGGGGCGACGACGCCGAGGAGATCGTGAGATTCGACGAGTACAGAGCTCATGTGCAGACAGTTTTTCGATGTGCACGTCAGTGGACAAACAGACACGAGTTCTATTTACTGGACAGTAAGTACGACGACGCATTCAGGTACTTCGAACATATATACGACTTCATACATAGAAGGACGAAGTATATAGAAAGTCTCCAATAGCTCTGACGGTGCAGTGATGGTGTGTGCCCCCTTATAAGGGGTGCACCCGGCCGATGATCCATCACGGGATGGTTATACACGGTCATATATTTCTATTAAATTTATTATTTATATATATACTAGAAATATATGACCACTGAAAACCATCTCCTGATTAGAGTGCCCGGGTGCACCATGTCGGCTATATGAAATCGGATGGGTTTCCGAGCCAGATTAATTCCTTTAATATATTGTATAGAGAGCCACTTCATCTCCATGTGTGACCATATTTATACATATTTTGTGTTTATTTTTTTGAGAGACTATGGCTGTGAAGATAGGTAGAAGAGTTTTTATCAGCAAGGCTCAGGCACTAGAGTACTTTTCGAGGAAGCTGCGGGCGATGAAGAACAGGGGGATGTTCTGGGACGATGAGCTCTACGAGCTGTTCAAGCACCACCCTAGGTTCGCCGAAAAGACGCAGAATCTCGAAGTCAAAGGGTTTGTAGTGAAGGATAACCCTTTGAGGCGATCCTCATTCACAGTATATGCTGTTCTAGAGGACGGCAGTGTAGTAGATTTCAGCTATAGAAAGTGTATCGAAAATGCCTTTAATCCAGCCGCAAGGCTACGAATCCATAGGTTGAACGTTATCCAGGCTTTCCGCAGAGCCGTCGAGGATCAGATTATCGAGTTCAAGGAGTCCAGAAGGTTCGACAGATATGTCATACTCGACAATGGTGTTCTGGCCAGAGACGACGAGGTTCACGTGCACCACGAACCTCAATTCGAGGATCTTCTAGAGGAGTTCCTGAGAACAAAGAGGTTGACACTAGAATCAAATACAGATAAAAGAAGCCGAAGATGGGATAAGCTATGATCTAGCAGATGATAAGCTGAAGGAAGAGTGGCGAGAGTTCCACAGAAAGAATGCTAGGCTGAGACTGGTAAAGATCCAGGACCACTACAAGCTTCACGCGGTAAGGACTGCCCGCGGTGAATAAACTATGCCGAAGCTGAGGTTCGGCCCTGCGGGGAAGCCGCTGAACTTGAAGTCCGATATAGTGTATGCCCCGAGGTATCTTAGGAGTCTTGGTTTAAGCAGTATGGAATACGCCGCTGTGCGCGGCGTTAAGATTGATGAGTATAGAGCCCGAATGCTTGGGGAAGAAGCACGTAGAAACGGCGTTGTGCTTAGCCTCCACGCCCCTTACGCGATTAATCTGGCCAGCAAGAATGAGGCGACTGTTAAGGCAAGTATTGAGAGGCTGAAGACAGCTATCGAGGTCTCTGCTATTATGGAGGCCTACGTTGTGGTCTTTCACCCTGGATGGTATGGAAATGCGTCTAAAAGAGAATCACTAGAAATGGTCGTGAAGAACCTCGAACCTGTTGTTGAATATGCTAAGAGTCTTTCTGAGAATTTGTGGTTGGGCGTCGAGACGACGGGAAGGGTAAGCCAAATCGGCGACCTGGATGAGGTCATCGAGATTTGCAGTAGATTGGAGCGCGTTAGGCCGGTCATAGATTTCGCCCACATTTATGCTAGGAGCATGGGTAGATTCATAGTGAGTAAGGATGATGTGCTGAGAGTTATCGATGCTTTGGAGAAAAGCCTTGGGAGAGAAAGCATTAGTCCTCTTCATGTACATTACAGTAAGATAGAATATGGTCGGGGCGGAGAGATTAGGCATCGGACACTAAACGAGGATGGTTATGGACCTGAGTTCAGGTATGTATGTGAGGCGTTGTGCGAAGCTGGAATCGATGCTATTATCATTAGCGAGAGCCCCCTATTGGAACTAGATGCGCTGAAGATGAAAGAGATCTGTGTCAATATTTGCGGCTCGAAGTGTATTTCTGATTGAGCTTGATTTCTCTTCTTGTAGTTTCTATAGTTGTTTTTGAAACATAAGCTAGATGTATAACTAGATATATTGCTATGTCTTGTGGTTTCCTATAGTTGGATCAGTGTCTAAGTACAGTCTCTGTTCTAGTTCTAATACTATATATCAGGTATAAAATATATGGCTGTGCACGCCCACGCCCCTTAGAACCTAGGCCCGCCTGCCGTGGCCACGTAGGTCGAGGGGGTGCCGCCCTTCTCTATTTTGTGTGGATATTGTGTTTTTGTTTTGTATGTGTTTTGTATTTATATACATGTTTTGTATTATATAGTGGGGAAAGATATGGCGAAGAAAAAGAAGGTTAGGCGCGTACAATACTTTCCAGAGATGGTGGTATCTAAAGTACTCAGCAATGACTTTCTGCGGAGTTTAGTTTACCTTGTATATACTAGTAAGGTGCCTGTTGGTGCTGGAGAATTGGCTAGACAGTTGAATCAACTGCTTGGCAGAGACTACAGTCCTGGCTATGTCAGTGTCTACCTGAAGCGCCTTGAGAAATGGGGTGTCGTAAGGCCGTACAAGGATCCTGTGAGCGGTCATCTGCTTTGGTGGCCAGCCGACTCTAGAGTTGCTGAGATGTTGAAGGAAGAGTTCAGCCGATATGAGGTGAAGAAAATACTGCAGTCTGTAGAGGAGATGTAGAATGATTCAGAACAAGAGTATGAATTATGTTGGAGAAGAGATAGATGTATACAAGGATCTGATCAGAAAACTGAAGAAGCTTGCTGACAAGTATAGTATTCAGTATGCTTTGTTGTGGTATATCTATCTACGTAAAGATGTAAAGTTTGGAGAACTGTATAAGCTATATAACTATCTGTCGAACAACTCTGTTGTTCGTGAAGCTACAGTACGTAAGCAGCTACAGCAACTTGAGAGGAAAGGTTTGGTTAGAAGATATGAAGACAAATATGTAGCTCTTGTTGATCCCAAAGACGTTGAAGATCTCTTCGATAGGGATAGAAGTAAGGTTGGTAGAATAGGAGCTGCTATACGCCACTTGAGAATTGAGCAGAAGAACTTGAAGGTTAGTCCGGGGCTGGTATATTACACCAAGCAAGTGATAGAAGCAGCGAAAGAACTGGTACGCAAAGGTAGGAGATCTGTGGCTTTGGACTTGCTTACTCATACTCTACTACCACTACGTGAAAACGAAATACTTTGGCTGTGGCACGGCGACTTATTTGTTTACTACACGAGCAAGACAGGTGCTGCAAGATTTAGAGCAATTAAAAGCGAGGAAATATCGAAGCTCTTACGAAAGCTGGGCTTCTCGGAGGGGATTATGATCTTTCACGTGTTGGGGCATAATGAAGCTTCTAGAATTATACACAAATTGTTCCAAAGGGGGCCCTACAGCTGGCCGTGGGCTAGAAGCGTTAGCTACGGCCTCAAGCAGATAGGTTTGCTACAGGAAATCGATGATTTGTACAAGATTCAGCTGAAGAGAATGGATAATAGGATAGAGCTGACATTGTGGAATCTTTATACGAAGGAGCTTATTGCGAGCTACAGCATCGATTGGAGTGGTAAGGAGTTGCCAGAGCCGTTGAAGGATAGAAGTTATGTTGTAGCAACTGTTCTCGGCAGGCAGCATGTTAAACAAGAGATAGAGGTTGATAGCTACTTCTCAAAGTGGAGTATGTGATTTTAGCCGATATAATGTAACTTGTAATTTCCTATAGTTGTTATTATCATGTGTTTATCTGTAAATTAGAGGAATAAAGAATATGTAGAAAAAAGATGCTCCTGTTTGTATTCCTGTATATATACTGTATACTAGCAGTGTGCGTGCTATTGCTGTTGACTGTTTTCGACGAGCTCTAGGGGCTTCGAGTGGATGTGCTGGATTACGTCAGGCTTGACGAGCAGGAACGAGACTTTTGCGGTGTGTTTTGAGCCTCGAATGACGACATCCTTCAATATGAGAAATCCGTGATCTTTGTTCACGAGAGTCCCTTCGTAGATAACTCCATTTCTCGATACGATTACGACTTGCTCTCCGATCACCTGCTTGATGAACTCTGCAAGGTTCTTAGCTCGTTTTGCTCTTTCTTTGACTTCTAGTTCTACTGTCCTTGATGTGGATGTAGTTGTGACGCGGGATCTAGACATTTTTCTCACTGTTTCTAGAAGTATTACTGCACTATAAAAAAGAGTTCCTATTTATATTATATAGAAAGTGTATCTGGAGTCCTGCGAGTTGAGAGTCAGATACTGATAATCAGAACTACATTGACGAGGTTTAGTACAGCCTAAACCTTTCATGTTCAATTCTTTTCATCAGACCCTCTCATTGGAGTTTTAGTGTAACATAAACCTCTATGGTGATGGTTGGTTTAGCGTTACATAAACCTCTCCATTCTATTCCTATACATAGAATTCGAGAAATGTTCTCCCTTTTCCATTCTTTGATAGATTTTTATACCAGAGCATAAAGATTCATCAACGTAAACTTTATGTATATGAACCTTATCAATGAAGAGCCTATGGTAGAGCATAGGGTTTCATTAATGAGAAGCCTATGTTTTCCCATAGGTTCCTGAAGACTCTCCTCACGCTGAAGAATTGACTATGAGACCCTATGGGAGAACATAGACTCTTCATTCTATTCTAGTTCATATTGCTAGAGCTAATGATATTAAATAGCTATAATAGCAGTTATCGAGAGCTGTTATAGTAGCTATATACATAGTATAAAAGTTGATATGCAAGTATACGTCTAGTATATAGAGTGATATACAGTTTATAACAAAGTTGATAGCTAATGAAAACTGATCTAAGTTCTAACTACTAAGCATTCTAGAATTAGAGCCTTGGGTAGAAAGATAGTGATGCAGTTTACGAGTACTAATGGTTATTTTTGTGATAAAGTAATAGCTCTGAATATGGAGTTTATGAGTAGGTTATGGACACCGAGAGAGATCATGGTGAGAGGGGTAGACACCCTATGCCGAAAAGCAACGCTACAGCTACTCATTAATGTGATGTGTCTAGAATGGAATGTTGACGGATATGAGCGTGGGAACCCATATATATTGCTGTGGGAACCGATAAATATTGTTGTGGGAACAAAGTTTATAAGCGTGGGAACTAAAGAGAGCTAAGGTGAGCCCTATGCCTGCCAAACCCAGTAAATCAAAATTTGAGAAGCTGTTGGAGCTGATAAAGCAAGAGAAACATAATTTGGCACTGAGAGAGCTTGGTAAGGTAAAGAAGAAGATAACGATTGTAAAGAAGCTTGATATAGATTACAGAATTGAGGACAAAGAAAAATTTATGCAAGTGATAGTGCCATCAGAGGGGAGGTATCTGCTGTGGTTGATTGTGAAGAAAGATAGAAAGATAATGCATAGATTTTACTTGAAGCAATCTTCTAAGAAGAGGAAAGGCAATAGCGAATACAATGTCATATCTTGGAGAATACCAGCGGAATTACGGGGGTCGAAGATTCGTCTAAGGGTTTGTAGACTAGAAGAATAATAGCTATAATGATAGCTGTAACAGCTGTAATAGCTGTTATAATGACAGATGTGGAAAATGATATTCAGGCATCCTAAGGCGGTTGAACAGTTGCTTAAGAACAGAGTCGTTGCAACGATGAGAAACTACAAGTATGAAGTGGGCCGAAGGGTACTCATTAAAACTCATAGAGGTGTGTTCTATGGGAGGATTATAGATGTTGTTCCAAACACTCCGGAGAATATACTCAAATTCTATAAAATAAGTGGATTCGGAACTCCAGAAGAATGGTTGATGGAGGCGATAAAGCTCCACGGACGCCTTCCAAAATATATTGTTATTGTTCAGATGCTGTAATGACAGCTATAATGATAGCTCTAGCTGTTATAGCTGTAGCAGCTATAGATAAATCTTATTGAAAACTAATCTGAATTCCTAGCTTACATTAACTATTAGATTTGCCAGAACATAGGTTTTTCATTTGGAGGGAAACTACATAGATTTTTCTTTTCCCCTGAAAAGAATCTATGGGAGTGATGTGGAGAAATGCATAGTTGTGTTGGGGGCGGAAACGAAACAATTATAAGAAACTACAAGTTCACAACTTATTTTTTCTTAGAGTTTGTTTGTAGTAGGTGGGTTGATGAGGCTTAGGTCTAGGAGTACTAGTCTTGCTGTAGCCTATTTGATGCTGATTGTAGCTACATTTGTTGCTGAATCTATACTTGTAACTGCTTTCATAGGCTCTGTATATAGATCAGCATCGTATCTGCCGAGTGTTGTTGAGGGTTTTGGGGGTGGTGTGGTGTATGGAGCATATGCTGTTGGCCCAATGCAGTATAGGGTAGGGAATAGGGTGATAAATACATATGCTCTCTATATATCGCTGGTAAACCCGAATCCAATGCCTACAGAGGTAGTTCTACTGACATATATAACTGGTGAGATACCCTCTGAAAAGGTTGTTGATCTCTTCTCTGTCTACGATATGGAGTTTACATATAGGGATAGCGGTGTTGAGATGGTTAGAAGCAGTCCTAGGTGGTTTCCAGATGCAAAAAGCTATATCTATATGCCTCCACATACAGCTGCTTCACTCACAGTCCCAATATATAGCAGAGTTATCGCTGGAACACCATCTGTTATACTTGCATGTACAAAAACTGGCTGTACAAAGCTTGAGGAGGTTGGCGAGATGAGGCATAGGCCAAGCGGTGAACAGCCATGGATAATCACACGCAGAGATATAGGCGGTGGAGATGCTAGCGGTGGAACACCATTCAGCATCCCAGATCAGTGGAAGTGGGAGGCACGGACAATAGGTGGATATATACATCAATGTGTTCCCCGCTATGGAACCATATACTACACTGGATATACACAGTGTTGTGAACCTAGTATTAGTTCTAGTGGATACTCCTGTAGATCTACGGGTCAAAGAGGTGGCTGTCTCCCTGTTAGTGGTTCAATGCCTAGCTACAGTGCTGTGAATGGCTTTCCAAACAATGTTATAGCAGGTTTCTATGTAACAGATACATCGTTTGACTTCAAGACGCCTGAGACTATAAGGATAGGGAGATATACATATAGACTCTACGGCTTGGGCCTAGGGCCAGGTGTATCAACATGGTATTTGATCCCGGGTAAGTGGAGAGACTATACAGGGACATCATGTCTAGACAGAGTTGTAACGATAACGATAAGAATTACGCCGAATATAGGAAAAAGCGGTGCAACATTTGCAGATGTACTACCCAAGAGCTCAGCAATATATGTCTATGTAGCAACAAAGGGGTATTCAAGCAGTAGCTGGTTCCCACCTTCGAGCCAAAGAGACGAAGTAACTATAACAATCAAGTATAAGGAGGGCAACACCGAGACCTATCTACCCACAATTTCCTCCAGCAATGGATTCGTAGACAACTCTGCAGACTTAGTCTCCAATCCCGATAACTGGAAGATCCGTATGACTGCTAGCGAGATTGTGATCACTATAACCTACCGTATGAGTGGCCCTACAGATTGGCTCTCCTCCCAATGCTTCTCATGGATCAACGAGTGTGGCAGTGGCTCGGGAAGCGATAGAAATGTCAGATTAGCGTTCTACATAGAGCTAATACCATCAGAATACCTATCATAGTTTTTCTATAGATTCTCTCATCCGAGTTCGGGTCTGAACATTAGTGTTTATAACCCTCAAATCCTCAAATTAAGATTGAAAGGCCTCCGAGTAACGCCTAGCGGTACCGGGTTGGGGGATGATCCGCTGGGTTGTTGTGAGGAGGTCACTATTTCAATATCAAACCAATCAGAAAAGACTGAAAGGAAAGAGAAGAGAGTGAAGGAAAAAAGCTATTCTATCTTTAAGAGGTCGTCTAATGTTGTTGTACATGGCACATTTACTTCTTCACACCAAGCTTTTGATACTGTGTATACAGCTTTCAGAGCTCCATCCACATAGAGTGCACCGTCGAGACCAATAAACTTTAGTTGCTCATCATATTTCTCCAGATGTTCATCTATCAGTTCCTTGACAAAAGTGTTTTCTGCCAACTTAAACACGATTATGTATGGCGTTCCTGTCTCTTCTAACAGTTTGTACTCCTCGTACCAGAACCTCATAACTCCTATCTCCATTATGACTACTACCTTGGGATAGCTCTTAACCAGCTGTTCATATCTATTTAGAAATTCGTTTCTCTCGGTGGGGTCTACAGCGTTGTAGAACTCTATGACCATTGACTTGTTTTCGAAATGTATTATTGTCCAGATGGAGTAGTTCTTATACCTACTGGCATATTTCTCTGCTAGTGGAGGCACTATTGCAAGGGTTATATACCACTCCTTCTCAGTACTGTAGCACAGCTTCTTCAGCCAGTAACAGTTGTTGTCGAGGAGAAGACTATAGCATGAATCATATAGAAGTTCGCTGAACCGCTCCCTAACAACTGGACAGGGATCAGAGTAGTTCACCCTAAGTTTCCTATACTCAAATTCAAGTGGTTGTAACCTGAAGCTATCTCTACACATTGGCACTACATAATCATATGATGCTCTATCCATGAGGAACAGCTTGTATACCTCTGCCCATGATAGTGGCTCTGTTATAACAGCCTTCTTTCCACCTTCCTCAACCCTAAGCTGTGGAACAAGCTCTTCTAGAGGAGGTGGCGGTGAAGGTCTCTGGAACAGCATCGGGACTAGATATATAGCTAGTACAGCAACTGTCAATAAAACAGAGATTATCACAGCTGTAAGTATTCTCATTATCTACACCAGTAGATTAGTAAAGCCTAAGACATATATAAGCTATATTCAAAGTATAATACCTACTATTAGTATACCTGTATATTATATAGAGAGTGATTTGAATCTCTATCTATGTTCTGTGGGAGTAGATATAGCTAGAGGTGAAGAGATAGCTGATAAGGTTGTAGAGACACTGGCTATTAAGCTTAGGGCTATGGAGGAGATAGGTAAAGGTTTTCATGCAGATGGAGATGTAACTATGTATGATAGATTAATAGTTGTGCTAGGAACCCTCGGCAAGAGGTATATAGATAGGGTGTTGGAGACAGAGCCTACCGAAAGTGATGTTAAAAGAGTTGTAGAAATCCTTGAGAAACACGGAGTAGAGCTCACACCGGAGGAGATCATCATCCTGAGCAAGGTGAGGAGATTCATAGAAGAGAAGCTGAAGGTTGAAGGATTAACAATTCTAGAGAAGATTATTGATGCAGACATAGAGGTAGGGATGAATTCAGACCTGGTTTCAATCTATGCTGGTTCCTGGCGATGATACCACCGCCTTTACCTGAATTTTGAATTCATTTAGAGTTTCCGAAACACGTGGTTCTCGGGAATCTGTGATATTCATTAGCAAGCCTTCCAAGCCGGAGATCCCGGGTTCAAATCCCGGCCGCCGCACCAAGAATTCTCTTTACAGATGCATTAGCGGAAACCTGGAGTCCTGTGACTGAGTGTCCTGTTCAATCCCTCTAAAAGCCGGCCAAGATTTCGATATTCGGCTCCGGTCTAGCCTCTCTTAACGCGGCATCGATTGAAAGAATCTGCTGTGTTTACACAAAGAGCCCGCCTCCTATGCCATTCCTGAGGCTAACCAGAGCCTCCGACCTTTCAGTCTTTTCTAGTTGCTTCGTCAGCGCTACATACAATCTGGGGAAATCCTGCTTGGTTGGAGATCCTCTAGCTACGCCTTGATCCCCTCAATTCATTAATCATGAAGAGGGCGGAGGTTGCAATAATGGCGAAACTGAAGAGCCCTGCAGCCAGAGCACGTGCAACTGTTGTGTCGATCCCGTACAGGTGGAGCCACTGTAAAACACCAACCACAATACCATTAATTGCGGCTTCGATATTTATGATCCAAGCCATCTTCGGAATTCGGGATCTGTACACAATCATAAGTAGAAGAACGGTAACACCTATCGACAGAGGCAAAACCACCATGATTAGCCCAAGCAGATCCATGCTATCCCATCCCCACACTTCTTACCCCCAGTATTTATTTCTTGCTGTTCTTCTCAGTTTCTTTATAGCGTGTCTCTCTTATCTCCCTAAGAGAGCCAAAAGCACTAGGTACCCCAGCAAGATGCCAGATAGGAGTGATGCTGCGATGATTAGACCACTTTTAACATTCTCTCCGAACCTTCTCAGCATTACAACCAGAACAGATATTAACACGAGATTCAGAATGAGTGACAGCAATTTCTCATTGATGACTGTAGCGAAGGCTTCAACTGTTTTCGCTGAGGCGAGGAAGTATGCGAATCCGATCACAAAAGCTGAGAGGTACGGTATGGGGAAATTCTGCATGGTGAGGATCCTCTAGCTACGCCTTGAACCCTTCGATTTATTAATAAAGGAGATGACAGAGGTTGCCAACAAAGCGAGAAAGGCAAAGAAGAAAAACAAAACAGAGTTAATCGCTGTTTTGACTCCGTATAGATTAAGGTAGTCTAGAGCACCCGCTACTATAAGGAAAACTGCGAGTTCAGCATTCATAATCCAATCCCATTTCTGAAATCGGGATCTGCGCACGATCAGGTACGGAAGAGAGATAATCCCGTACAGCAAAGCCAAAGTCGCTAAGATCTGATTTATCCTAAGCAGATCCATGTTATCCCACTCTTTCCAAAACTAAATTTTAAAAAATTTTTAAATTTTTACCAAAGTCTAGCGCATGCTATAGCTATCCGCCAAAATATCAAGTCTACCGCGAGACAAACATCCATTGCTGGACAGTCATGGTAGCAACTATTTAGCGCACCCCACAAACCGTAAACGGCGAAAATTATACAAGATATACATCCATATACAGATCCTATGCAACCCAATGTGCACCCCACTACTGCCGCATATAGAGAGGCACAGCATTCATATACGAGTTGCAACTGTGAGGCTCGGAGATCCAAGCACTCGAAAGTAATAATGTACGGCCACTGCAATGGAAACACGCAAACTGTGACTTCATCCATAACTGTGGCGATTCCTATGCCCACAGCGTTGTATTCGGCTAGATCTCTCTCAATTTTCTTCGCCAACTCGTTCAGCTCGATTTTAGCCTTGTTCCATATCCAGCTAGTGGTATCATTCCTCCTTATCTCGTCCAGCACTTCGCCGAGAAGCCTGTAGTGGTCTGCGAGAGTCGTCTTGTTGACGAGGAACACTACGTCAGCTACGGGCTGAGCTTTATCGTCCCTCGGGTCGATGTTGACGCGGTCACGAAGATGCTCGCCTTGTTTAGAGGTGTAATTGTCGTCACAATGCTCAGGTTGTACTAGTTGTGCTTGGCTCTGTAAACCAGTTACGTAGAAGCTGAAGTCCTCATCATAAACAGTGACTTTCAACAGCTCTAAGCTCCCCCTTCCAACTCGCGTTGTAGACCACATCGACGTTAAACGCTGTAAGGCGTTGCAGGACACGTACCGCCGCTGCATACATGAGCAGTCACTGCATGCTTTGCCTCCAAACTCCATCATCTGGTTTACCCAGGTTACGTTCAACAGTAGCTTTCCCTTTCCATCTATACATAGCTGATCGCAAGACTAGAGGTTTACACTCCATAAATTGTATCATCACCTAAAAGAGTTGTTTAGAGCGTCTAAACTTTTTCGATGACCTAAGAAACTATCTGTAGCTAGAGACAATGAGAATTTTAAACCCTTTGTCTATCTAGAGTAGTAATAGGCGTTTATCTCAATGTCATCAGAAATGATACTTAGATATGAGAGATCTGTTGACGCTTTCTACATAAAGCTGAAGGAGGACAGGATTGTAGAGAGTGACGAGGTTGCACCAGGGATAATCATCGATTACAACGATAAGGGCGAGATTGTTGGAGTCGAGGTGTTACAATTCTCGAAGAGGAGTATTGATATAAAGAAGCTGATTACAGAGGGTATAGAAGCACTTCTTATAGCAGTGCGAATACATTGTATATTCGCTACTCAGTACATGCACTAGAACGTATGCGACAGCGTGGAATTAACAGAAATCTAGTTGAAGCTCTGTATCGCTAACCCTGACAGATATGAATATTTAGACAATCTTCATAGATGTGTGAAGAAACTTAATGGAAAAGTACTAGTTATAATCTACAAAGGGTTTATGAAGAAATTTTTAATCGTAACGGCTTATATCCCAACAAAGGTTCATAAATACCTCAAATTAGATATAGAATAGGAACTAAGACAGTTTATAGGCTATGACTATGACATGGTTTATTAGGTATAATACTCCTTTTCTAAACCTAAAAATATGTAATTTGTTGTGATGCGCCATGCTAGTGCTATCTATAGATGTTAAGGATTTGAAAAGGTTTATAGAGTATATGAGGAGTAATAGTTTTAATGTTGTTGAGGATGTACATAGTGTTTTAGAGGATTCCTCTGAGCTTTTAGTGATGTATGTTTTTGATGAGAGGAATAGTCTTAGTGCTATCTTCCTTATCCACTATATAGATTCTCACTATGCCTCTATAGTTGATCTGCCTCAGGAAGCAGATGATATGGTGTTATTGAGGAGTCTTTTGGATGCTAATAGATCTGGAGATTTTTGGCGAGCACCAGTAGAACCTATATTGGCTGTTATCTTCAATGAGAATATTTTGAGGGTGATTAATAGATATAGTGATGAATATCATCCAAAATCTATTAAGTATGTAAATACATATCTATCTATATCCAAGAATGCAAATCTTTTAAAATCGTTGATAGATAGCTTTATATCTATGGCTAAGGATATTAGTAGGAGCCGTAAGATAGATAGCTATGGTTAGTAGCTATAGGATGCTGCTTAGATAGTTGTTGGCAATGTCTCTAGCTATCTTCTTTACAAGTGTTTTATATTCGTCATCAGCTCTATACCAATATATCGGTTTTTCAATACCTTTCAATGCCTTTATCATCAGCACTGTACATCTAACAACATTAGCTACATCGAGTATAAAGCTCTCATTTTCTAGAGGATCTTCATCAGAGGTGTGATATGCTAAAGCCCATGGGGGTATAACAACGCCCATACTATTCATTATCGCCATTAGATTTTGTATAACAGCTATAGAGCCTGTATCATTGCCTATAGCTATAAATGATGCTACCTTTCCCTCAAGCCTACTCCTACCCTCAGTAAATATAGCATTTTCAAATACTGTCAGCCTATCTATAAAGTTTTTCATAGGGCCTGGTACATTGTACCAATAGATAGGTGTTATAAAGATGATTCCATCGCTATTAACAATATATTCATAGAGTTTCCTCATATCATCTTCTATAACACATGGATATCTACACAGCATCACATCGTCAGATACACAGCCAAGACAAGGCTTTATATCATAGTCATAGACATCTATATGTATAGCCTCAACACCCTCAATATCCTTTGCAAAACCCTCAACAATCTTAGCTACTATTCTCACACTACCATACTCCCTAGGAGATGAACTCGCAATTAATAGCCTAATACCATCTCTAATCAAGGGCATCACCATAAAAATTGATGATGTTGTACCAATCTTAAAAGCTATTTGCAACAATGAATTCCTAATCTCTAAGCTTAATGACTAAGATACATAAGCAATACTTCAACAGGCTTTAACCTCTTTTCAATTGGATCAGGAGCTAGGCCCAACTGCTCCATCGTAACAGCTCCTAGTAGATAAACATTTTCCTCTCCAAAAACAACAGGAGTGGCGCTAGCCCTATAACCATCTATCTCTATACCTATCTCACCAAGTGGTCTCTCAATAACTCTATTATCAGCAAGTCTAAGTCTAACCGTTCTTAGAACGCTAATACCAAGCTTCTCAAGTATCTTAGAAGGTAGTACTGTATATGTAGCTCCAGTATCAACAATAAGCTCTATATTCAAGATATTACTTGGCTTCAAAGGATTCCAAATCTTAGCCCTTACACTAAAGGTTCCCATATCTATCGCCATAATTAGAGGTCAGACAAGCTCTATAGCTGATTATAAATACACGCCTTAATATTCTAATTACGCACTATTCCATCTGATTATTAAGGATATAAGTTTAGGTTACTCCTAGCCGTAGAACATTAGTATAATTATTTAATATCTATACCATTTAGACATAGGGTATGAAACTAAGGAAAATTAACATGAACAAATTAATAATAGTTCTATAGTTAAATCATAAACTGCTGACCATGCATAAAATATATAGAGTTCGTGGAAGAAAAGAATAATTGTATAAAGATAAAATAGCTAATGATGACATATGTGGCGGGCCCGAGGGGATTTGAACCCCTGACCTCCGGCTCCGCAGGCCGGCGCTCTATCCAAGCTAAGCTACGGGCCCAGATGATATTAGATTGTATTGGCCTTTATTAATTTCACTAAGATATCTATTTATATGGTTTGCTAGAGTTTAGCTATAGGATGATAGATATGTATGGATAATGTCATTATATATAAGCTTATAATCTCTTATTCTTTTGCAAGTGATTGAAGCCTATAGTAGGTGTTTGATATATGAGTGAAATACTTAGAATATCTATATATACAGGGTTGTTAGCAGGTGTAGTAGCATTATTCTATACACTGCTTTTGATATACGATATACTTAGGAGATCTATACCACTAAATACTGAGAATGAAAAGAGGGCCAAAGAGATCCATGGCTATATCTATAGTGCTGCTAAGGCATATATATTTTCTCAGTATAAGGTAATACTGATTGTTATATCCATTATTACAGTAGTATTGATAGGTAGTGGAGCTCTCCTAGGAAATTCAATACTATTACTAACAGGGATAACATATATACTTGGCGGCATAAGCTCGACTATTGTGGGTATTGTTGGAATGCTTATGGCTATCCAATCCAATATCAGAGTATTAAATACTCTATCCAGAAAAGATCTTAGATCAGCATTAACATTAGCCTTTAGAGGAGGTTCTGTTACAGGATTTCTTGTTGGAGGTATAGGCCTTACCCTAATATCAATATTGTTCGTAGCTCTTAACAGATTTAACGATCCTGCTACAGCTGGACAGATACTACTAGGATATGCATTTGGTGCTAGTACAGTAGCACTATTTGCAAGAGTTGGAGGCGGTATATATACTAAAGCAGCTGATATAGGTGCAGATCTCGTTGGTAAGGTAGAAGCAGGAATACCTGAAGATGATCCAAGAAACCCTGGGGTTATTGCCGATAATGTAGGGGATAATGTTGGAGATTGTGCTGGTATGGGTGCAGACCTATTTGAATCATATGTAGAGGGTATCATAGCTCCCATGGTTATAGCAACACTTTTATCAAATGATCTAGTAGCATACCCTGTACTCTTCAGTGCTATAGCCCTTCTAACATCCATAATAACATCACAATTTGTTGCAACATCACCGTTTTCAGAACCAGGTAGAACTCTTACATTTACATCTGTTTTAACCATAGCTATTGCAGCACTTTTAAATGGAGTTATAACACTATGGATACAGCCGCAAATTATGGCTGCATGGGTTATAGGAGTACTAGGTCTTATAGTGGGAGCTATAGTTGGATTCACATCAGATTACTTCACATCACCTCTATATAGACCTGTAAAAATAGTTGCTACAAATTCACAGTTTGGTCCTGCACTAACCATTTTAAGTGGTCTTTCAATGGGATTCTATAGCGTGTTTATACCTTCAGTAGCAATAGCATTAGCTATAATAGCCTCATTCTCAATAGGTTCAGGTCTAAGTCCTAGCGAAAACCTGTTAGCAGGTATATATTCAGCAGCTTTAGCAGGTACGGGTATGTTATCTGTTGCACCAATAATAGTTGCTGCTGATGCCTACGGACCAATAGTAGACAATGTAGCAGGTCTAGCAGAACAAGCAGGATATGAAGAAGAGATAAGAGATCTTGCAGATAAGCTTGACTCTGCAGGAAATACAATGAAGTCTATATCCAAGGGATATGCAATAGGTTCTGCAGCTCTAACAGCTCTTGCGCTACTCTTCAGCTTTGCAAGTGTCTTAGCACATAGAACAGGAAAGAGTATATCAGACATCATGGCCATAGTCTTTAATGCTGGTCACAAAAGCTATGGTGTATACTTCATAGGAGGAGTAATAATAGGTGCTGTACTAGTCCCATTCTTTGTTGCAATGGTTATACAAGCTGTTACTGCTGCAGCAGGAAAACTTGTAGATGAGATTAGAAGACAGTTCAGGGAGAAGCCAGGTATATTAGAATGGAAAGAGAGACCTGACTACGAAAGAGCTGTCAGAATAGTGACATACTATGCAATAAGAAGACTTGTAGCACCTGGACTCTTAGCAATATTATTCCCATTAGCTCTAGGAGCAATCTTCGCTATCGGTGATGTATGGAGAGGTACAGCTATAGTAGGTGGACTCCTAATAGGTTCAATAGCATCAGGATTACTACTAGGTCTATTCCAAGGAAATGTTGGTAATACATGGGATAATGCAAAGAAATACATAGAGGCAGGAAACCTCGGAGGAAAAGGTACAGATACACATAAAGCTGCCGTAGTAGGAGATACCGTTGGTGATCCATTAAAGGATGCCTCTGGACCTGCAATAAACATAATGATTAAGGTAATGGCAGTAGCTTCAACAGTAATACTACCCTACATACTATTTATCTAATTATCTAAAACACTCAGCAAATAATCCTTT